>JBOHKJ010000398.1:0-6280 GCA_050728975.1 Kiloniellales bacterium
GACCAGCCACTACGGCACCGTCGCCAATCCCTGGCGGCGGCGGGGCGACAACCGGCGGATCGTGCCGGGCGGCTCCTCCGGCGGCTCCTCGGCGGCGGTGGCGGCGCGGATCGCGCCAGGCGCCACCGGGACGGACACCGGCGGCTCGATCCGCCAGCCGGCGGCGTTCACCGGCATCGTCGGCCTGAAGCCGACCTACGGGCGCTGCTCGCGCTGGGGCATCGTCGCCTTCGCCTCCTCGCTCGACCAGGCGGGACCGATGACGCGCAGCGTCGGGGACGCGGCGCTCATGCTGGGCGCGATGGCCGGCTACGACCCCAAGGATTCGACCAGCGTCGACCAGGCGGTGCCGGATTTCGCCAAGGCGCTGACCGGCAAGGTGAAGGGCCTCAGGATCGGGGTGCCGAAGGAGTATCGCATCGACGATACGCCGGAGGCGGTCGACGCCATCTGGCAGCAGGGCATCGACTGGTTGAAGAGCGCGGGCGCAGAGATCCGCGAGATCGGCCTGCCGCACACCAAGTACGCGCTGCCGACCTATTACATCATCGCGCCGGCCGAGGCGTCGTCGAACCTGGCGCGCTACGACGGCGTGCGCTTCGGCCTGCGGATCGCGGGCGACGACTTGAACGGCATGTACGAGGCAACGCGCGGCGAAGGCTTCGGCGCCGAGGTGCGGCGGCGCGTCCTGATCGGCACCTACGTGCTCTCGGCGGGCTACTACGACGCCTACTACAACAAGGCGCGCCGGGTACGCGCGCTGATCGCCCACGACTTCGAGGAGGCCTTCGAGTCCGTCGATGCGATCCTGACGCCGACTGCGCCCTCCGCCGCCTTTGCCATCGGCGAGAAGATGGACGATCCCATCGCGATGTATCTCAACGACGTCTTCACCGTGCCGGCCTCGCTCGCCGGGCTGCCGGCGATCTCGTTGCCGGCGGGTCTCACCGACGACGGTCTTCCGCTCGGGTTGCACCTGATAGGCAAGCCCTTCGACGAGGAGGGCCTGCTGCGGGTGGCCGGCGTGCTGGAGGAAGCCGCCGGCTTCGAGGCCAGGCCGCCGATGCCGAACGGCGGGTGATGTTTACGAGTTCCTCATCCTTCGACAGGCTCAGGATGAAGGGTCGGGGTGAACCCCGAGCAAAAAAATGAGACCCTCATGCTGAGCCTGTCGAAGCATGAGGTCTGCGAGGCGCCGTGACTGCATTCGTCTACATTCTCAAGTGCGGCGATGGAAAATACTATGTCGGTACGACGCGCGGGAGCTTGGAGAAGCGGGTGAGCGAGCACAACGCCGGAACTTTTGGGGCTTCACGAAATCGCGGCGACCGGTGCAGTTGGTCTACTCTCAATCTTTCGGGCGTATTGAGGATGCCATTGGCGCCGAACGCCAGTTGAAAGGTTGGAGGCGAGCAAAGAAGCAAGCCCTGATTCGCGGCGACTACGAATTGCTGCCATATTTGTCGCGGAACCGTACGGACTATCCTCATCCTTCGGCGGGCTCGGGATGAGGGCTCGGGATGAGGGCTCGGGATGAACCCCGAGCAAGAAAATGAGACCCTCATGCCGAGCTTTTCGAAGCATGGGGAAACGAGGTCTAGAAAGCGATGTCACTGATCGAGGGCCGCACCGGTACCTGGGAGATGGTGATCGGGCTCGAGGTTCACGCCCAGGTCATCAGCGAGGCCAAGCTGTTCTCCGGTGCCGCGACCGACTTCGGCGCCGCGCCCAACAGCCAGGTCTCCTTCGTCGACGCCGGCTTTCCCGGCATGCTGCCGGTCATCAACAAGCGCTCGATCGAGCAGGCCGTGAAGACGGGCTTGGGGCTCAACGCCAAGATCAATCTCACCTCGGTGTTCGAGCGCAAGAACTACTTCTACGCCGACCTGCCGGCCGGCTATCAGATCTCGCAGTATCTCCACCCCATCGTGGGCAACGGCACCATCGTGCTCGATCTCGCCGACGGCAGGACGCGGGAGGTCGGGATCGAGCGCCTGCACCTGGAGCAGGACGCCGGCAAGTCGCTGCACGACCAGCATCCCAAGCTCTCCTACATCGACCTCAACCGCTCGGGCGTGACCTTGATGGAGATCGTCTCCAAGCCCGACCTGCGCTCGGGAGAGGAGGCGGGGGCCTATCTCCGCAAGCTGCGCTCGATCCTGCGCTATCTCGGCACCTGCGACGGCAACAAGGACGAGGGCTCGATGCGCTGCGACGTCAACCTCTCGATCCGCCGGCCGGGCGAGCCCTATGGTACGCGCACCGAAACCAAGAATGTGAACTCGATCCGCTTCGTCCAGCAGGCGATCGACTACGAGGCGCGGCGCCAGGTGGCGCTGGTGGAAGACGGCGGAACGGTGGTGCAGGAGACGCGCCTGTTCGACAACCGGAAGGGCGAGACCCGCTCCATGCGCAGCAAGGAAGAGGCGCACGACTATCGCTACTTCCCAGACCCCGACCTGCTGCCGCTCGAGCTCGATTCCGACTGGGTCGCGGAGATCGGGCGCAGCCTGCCGGAGCTGCCGGACGCCAAGAAGGCGCGCTTCATTGGCGACTTCGGCCTGGCTCCCTACGACGCCGGGGTGCTGGTGGCCGACCAGGAGACCGCGGCCTTCTTCGAGAGCGTGGTGAAGGGCCGCGACGCAAAGCTGGCCGCCAACTGGATCACCGGCGACTACTTCGCCCTGCTCAACAAGAGCGGCGTCGCATTGGCCGACGCGCCGGTCGACGCACGCAAGCTCGGCGGCCTCGTCGATCTCATATCCGACGGCACCATATCGGGGCGCATCGCCAAGGAGGTCTTCGAGGCGATGTGGGAAAGCGGCAAGGACGCCGCCGCGATCGTCGAGGAGAAGGGCCTGAAGCAGATCAGCGATAGCGGTGCCATCGAAAAGATCGTCGACGGGCTGATCGCCGGCAACGCGGCGCAGGTCGAGCAGTACAAGGGCGGCAACGAGAAGGTGCTCGGCTGGTTCGTCGGCCAGGTCATGAAGGCGACCCAGGGCAAGGCCAACCCCGGCGTGGTCAACAAGCTGCTGAAGCAGAAGCTGGGCTAGCGGCGTGAGCGAAGGCGCGGCGTCACCGCGGAGCGGCGCCGGCGCTCGTGGGCTCGACGTCGCGGCGCCGGGGCTGTTCGTCGTGCTCTGGTCGAGCGGCTTCATCGGCGCGCGGCTCGGTCTGCCCTATGCCGAGCCCTTCACCTTCCTGGCGCTGCGCTTCGCCATTGCTTCCGCGCTGATGCTGGCTCTGGCGCTGCTGCTGCGCGCGCGTCTAACGACGCTCAAGGAAGCGGGCCATGTTGCCGTGGTGGGCCTGCTGGTCCACGCGGTCTATCTGGGTGCCGCCTTCTTCGCCATGGGGCGCGGCCTGCCGGCGGGCTTGACCGCCCTGATCGTCTGCCTGCAGCCGCTCCTGACTGCAGCGCTGGTGGGGCCGCTGCTCGGCGAAAGCGTGACGCGGCGCCAGGTCGTCGGCTTGGTGCTGGGGCTGGCCGGCGTGGCGCTGGCGCTCTCGGAAAAGTTCGCACCGGGCGGGGCGCGCCTGTTCCAGGGCTTCGACCTCTGGGCGCCGCTTGCCAGCTTCATCGCCATGATCGGCATGACCTTCGGCCTCATCTACCAGAAGCGCCACTGCGCGAACGTCGACCTGATGAGCGGCGCCGCGGTGCAATACCTCGCCGCTTGCGCGGCGATGCTGCCGCTGGTTTTGCTTTTCGAGGGCGCGGGCATCCAGTGGAGCGGCGAGTTCCTTTTCGCGCTCGGCTGGCTGGTGCTGGTGCTGTCGGTGGGCGCGGTGAGCCTCTTGATGGTGCTGGTGCGGCGTGGGGCGGCGGCCAAGACCGCGAGCCTGTTCTACCTGGTGCCGCCGGTGACCGCCGTGATGGCGTTCTTTCTGTTCGACGAGCGCCTGGGCTGGACCGCGCTCGCCGGTCTCGCGCTCGCCGCCTTCGGCGTCGCGCTCGCGATCTCCGAGGGGCGGGCCCTTCTGCCGCGACGGCCGCGATAGGAACGAAACAGGCCTCCGCCGGAACCCGATAGACCTGTCGGCACGACCGTTAGATTGATCTCGCGTAACGGGGTCGCCTGTGGTAGGGCTCATGACTTCCGGCAGCCCAACGCATGAGCGCGGCAAAGCTCGCGACGGGATGCTGCTGCCGTTCCATGTCCTTCGATTCAGGTTCACTTGAATGAAATCCACGAAGCCGCTGTTCGATTGCGCGCGCTGTCCCGCCTATTGCTGCTCCTATCCCGAGATCGCGGTCACGAAAAGGGACCTGCTGCGCCTGGCCGGGCATTTCGGCCTGGACCTCGAGACCGCCCGGAACCGGTTCACCAAGCCGGACTCCAAGGGCAAGTCGCGCATCATGCGTCATCGGCGGGACGAGCATTTCGGAACGGCCTGCAGGTTTCTCGACCCCGAGACGCGCAACTGCACGATCTACGAGGCAAGGCCGACGATCTGCCGCGATTATCCCGGGACGCGCCGTTGCGGCTACTACGATTTCCTGCTCTTCGAGCGCGACCTGCTGCGCGATCCCGAGCATGTCGCGACGACCTGGAACAGCTAGGGCGCGGCCGACCTGGAATACCAGGCCGACACGCGCCCCAGAACGGTCACCGGCCGCCGCACTTCCGCAGGATCAGCGGCGGGTGACGACAACCTCGGCATAGCTCGACGGCACGACGATCGTTCCGTCCGCGGCACCGTTGTAGCGGCCGATAAGATCGACGATCTCCCGGGTCAGGGCCGCCTGGCCTTCCTTATCCAGCGCGAGGAAAGCCTTGTGCAGGGGGCCGTAGAAGGCCTGGAACACCTCCAGCCAATGCTCGGGAGAGAGGTAGCGGAACGCGAAGGTCTTTTCCTCGATTTGGATGTCCTTGGCGCCGGCCCCGAAGAGCTCCTCCAGGCGGCTGCGCGTGCCCCAGGCGGCAGGCGATTGCAGCCCGGCCGGCGGCGGGACGAAACGGCCGATGATCTTGAAGAGGGCGCCGATGAATCCCTCGGGCGTCCAGTTGGCGAGCCCGATCTTGCCGCCGTTGCGGCAGACCCGCAGCATCTCGGCAGCCGCCTTCTCCTGATTGGGCGTGAACATCACGCCGAAGGTCGAGGCGACGACATCGAAGGTGGCCTCGGCGAAGGGCAGGTCCTCGGCGTCCGCCACCTGGTAGGCGACCTCGAGACGCTCGGCCTTGGCCCGCTCCTCGCCGCGGGCGAGCAGCGAGGGCACGTAGTCGCTCGAGATGACATCGGCCCAGCGCCGCGCGGCCGCGAGCGTGAAATTGCCGTTGCCGGCCGCGACGTCCAGAACCTTCTGCCCGGCGCGCAGATCGAGAGCTTCCGCCAGCTCCTCGCCGACGATCTGAAGAGTCGTGCCGACGACGGCATAGTCGCCGGACGCCCAGGCGGCGTTCTGCCTGGCCTTGATGGCGGTATAATCGGGCGCGGCGGCCCGCGTCATTGTGTCGCTCATGGTGTTGTCCTTTCGATGCGCCAGACGGCGCCATTGCGGGACCGAGCTCCCCGCCGTCCTTCGGAGAGCGAAGGGGAGGGTCGGAAGCCCGGACTGTGCCGCAAGTCGCTCCTCCCATGCTTGCAGACGGTCTGCAGAATTGCTGCAGATTGCCCACAGCTTGTGGAGTAGGGTGCGCCGCGCCGGCGTAGGGTTCCCGCCAAGGGGGGCTGGGACAGGAGATGATCTACAGGTTCGAGGAATTCGAAGTCGACACGGACCGCTTCGAGCTGCGGCAGGGCGGCGCCGCGCGAAAAGTCGAGCCGCAGGTTTTCGCGCTTCTCGAGCTTCTGGTCTCCAACCGCGGCCGGATGGTGTCGAAAGACGAGCTCAATCTGCGCGTCTGGGGCGGACGCATCGTCTCCGAAGCGGTCGTCAACAGCCGGATACGCTCCGTCCGGCTGGCCATCGGCGACGACGGAAAGGCGCAGCGGCTCATTCAAACCGTGCACAAGCGCGGCTTTCGCTTCGTTGGCGCGCCTGTCACGGAAGTCGCCTTTCCGGCGGATTCTCTCGCCGCGAAGGAGGGCTCGTCAAAGGACGCCGCGACGGAGCCGGGCGACGGCGTCGCCGCGGGCGGCAGGCCATCTATTGCCGTCCTGCCCTTTCAGCTGCTGAGCGCCGAGCGGCGCTACGAAATGGTCGCGGACGCAGTGGCGCACGAGGTTATCGTCGAGCTGTCGCGGCTCCACTGGCTGTTCGTGATCGCGCGCGGCTCGTCGTTCCGCTTTCGCGGACCCGACGTCGATTTGCGCGCGGCGAGCGAGGTTC
>JBOHKJ010000399.1:0-7736 GCA_050728975.1 Kiloniellales bacterium
TGTCTGCGTTGGCCGCCCCACTCGCGGCTGGCGAAGCGCGGCAGCTTTCGAGCCTGCTCGCCAGGCTGCTGGCCGCGGCGACCCGCTCGCGCGCGGGTGCGCGGCGCCTCTGCCGCTTCTGCGATCACGGCATCTGTCAGGGGGCGAGCTGTCCGGTCGGCTCGCGGGCGCGCGCCCTGGAGAAACGGCGTAAGCCCAGCGTAGGCGAGCGAGACCAGACCTCCCGCCGGCGCCGGGCAGAGCGCCGCAGCTAGGCGCCGAACACCTTCTGCAGCAGCGCGGTGGTGCGCTTGGCGGGGTTCTGTCGGATCGCAGCCTCTTCGCGGCCGAGCAGGAGGAAGACCCCGTCGATGGCCTTCTCCAGGACGTGCTCGGTCAGGTTGGCCTTGGCGTCCGGCACCAGGGGCAGCTTGGCGTACTGGCCCATCATGCTGTCGTAGCTCTTGACGGCGCCGGCCTGCGCCAGCTCCTCGTCGACGATCGGCCGCATGTCGCGCGCCAGCGGCTGCGACATCTTGCCGCGAAAATACTGGGTCGCCGCATCGTCGGGGCCTTCGTAGATGCGCCGCACGTCGTCGAGCGTCAGCGCGGCGATGGCGTCCCAGAACAGCTCTTTGGCGCGCGGCACGGCGGCCTCGGCACCGCGGTTGAGGCGCAGCTCCAACTCGTCGGCCATGTCGCTCATGCCGACCTTGGAAAGCGCGCTTTGCACGGTCTTGAGCGTGTCGGGCAGCGGAATATGAACATCGGGATTGGCGTTGAAGCCGTCGGCTGCGCCCAGCGTCGCCACCACCCGGTCGGAGCCGACCTTGAGCGCCTCTTTCAGGCCCTTGCCGATCTCGGCATCGCTGAGGGCGGCCCCGGCCGTGGCGCCGCCGGAGCCCTTCTTGCCGTCGAGAAGATCGAGCCCCTGTTTCAGGAAGTCGCCCTGAGCCAGGCTTTGCCGGCTCACGAGCGAAAGGGAGAGGGCGCCAAGCAGAACAGTGCGTCGCGATGGCTGCATGGTTCTCACGACCTCGTACCGGGATTGCGGGAATACAGTTGGGAGATGGGGCGCCCGGTCACCGCGCGCAAGAAGATCGGGAAGAGCCGGTCCGTGCCGGCGGCCGGGTCGGCTGCAGGGGCCGGCTGCGGCACGGCGGAGCGCGAATACGCTAAGGGCGCCCGGCCGGGGGGTGGCCTGGGCGCCCTTCACGCTTGCTGGCGGGTCCGAGGACTTTTGGGGGACGTCCGAAGACGGTCCTCGTAACACCGCCCTTTCCGATCCGAGCGGGGGAGCCCGGATCCGGAACTTGCGAACCTCGTCTCAGGCGGCCCTGCTCTAGGCCGCTTCGGGTGCACCCTCGGCCGGGCGCGGACCGGCCGGCTTGTTGTCGTTGGCACTGTCGCGGCGGAAGCCGGCGAGCGCCTTGCCAAGGGCGACACCAAGCCAGACCAGACCCGAGAAGTCGTAGAGGCGATTTGAGTCGGTCATGGCGGGTAACTCCAATTTCAGATCAAACGGTTATCTCAGGGGCTGCCTATATTGTGCAGCGCACAATATGAATATAGTCGCCTTTTCAGTTAATTGGAATGGGGCGGGGTGCAGCGCAGCCATGCCGGCCGCGCATGACGGCGCAAAGGTGACGCAAGCTGGCTAGGCCGCCACCTCGCCGCAGAGCTCGAAGCGGCGGCCGTCGATCACCGAGGTGTAGACGTTCGTCGTGGTCACGGTCACGAAGGGGAAAGTGCCGGTCAGCCTGGGAGCCATATGGATCGGCGAATTGCGGTTCGGTTGCGTGACCCGCGCCTCGATCTCACCCCAGGGATTGACCGTGCCGGCGACGTTGAAGGTCCGCCCTGCCACGGCCATGGTCCCGCGCACCCTGCCTCTTGCACCATCGCTTTCGGTCAGCGTCAGCGTCAGGACGGCGCCGTCGCCGTCGCTGCCGGTCCAGCTTCCCAGCCACGGCCGCTTCGGATCGTTCGGGCGGCGCACGCAGGCGACCTGGGCAGTGGCCGTAGCATTGAACGTTGCCGGTCGAAACTGTGACGAGATGTTCGAGGATTGCTGCGTCCGCTCGTCGCTGCACAGCTCGAAGCGGCGGCCGTCGAACAATTCGATTTCAGATTTACCGGCAGCATCCACGACGACGAAGGGAAACAGGCCCGACAGCTTATAATTGCCATGGAACCCTGCGCTGGGTCTCCACGGTTCGATGCGCGCTTCGATCAAGCCGCGCGGATCGATCTCGCCCGCGATCCGATATGCCCGCCCGCCGCCGACAATCTGCCCAATTACCGTTCCGGTAACGCTGTTTCCGCGACCGATCGTCAGCGTCAGTACGGCCCCGCCGGCGCTCCCGGTCCAGGTTCCGAGCCACGGCCGCTTCGGATCGTTCGGGCGGCGCACGCAGGCGGATGGCGCGCTCGCCGCGACCGGCTGGTCGGATGGCAAGGAGACGATAGGATCGCGAGCGGAGCTTGCATCCGATGCCAGCACTGCGAGCATCGCAAATGTCGCTGCGGCTATCCCAAGCAGCTTGACCACGCCGTCAGCTCCCGCGCTGTCCGACGACGATGATCTCGCGACTGTTGTCGCTGTAGGCGCGTCCCTGCCAGTCGCCCATCAGCCGCTTGGTCGTGAGACCGGCCTCGGCGATGCGCCGGCTGAGCGTCGCCTGTTCGGTGAAGCGCAGGCGGCTGCGCGTCGCGCGCTCCTGGCCGCGGTCGAGGAAGCGAAACTTCGTCACCAGCTCGACGGTCGAGCTCTCGGAATCGTGGCGCCCGTCGTCCGAAACCTCGACCCGGCCGAGCTGTGGGCTCTGCAGCAGGCGCCGCGAAGTGCCGGGCGTCCAGTCGCGCCAGGGCTGGGCGCGCGGATTGCGGCTCTCGAAAGCGAAGCGGCCGCCGTCGCTCAGATGCTTCACCAGATTGGCCAGCATCGCGCGCTGATTGTTGGCCGAGAGCAGAGTCTGAAAGGTGTGGCCGGTCATGAGGATGAGATCGAAGCGTCGCGCGAGGTCGACGTTACGGGCGTCGCCCTCGAGCCACTCGACAGCGCCGCCGCCCGGCCGCTTGCGGGCGACATCGAGCATCGCCGCGGCCGGGTCGACCCCCACCACGCGGTGGCCAAGCTCGGCGAGACGGCTGGCCAGCCGGCCGGTGCCGCAGCCGAGGTCGAGAACCGCCGCACCCGGCTGCTCCCTCGCCACGGAGAGATAGAAGTCGTCGTCTGGGCCCCAGGGGTTGTCGAGGTCGTAGAGCTGGATCAGCTCGGGGTCGCTGTAGAGAGCCGTGCCGTCCATCCTCTCACCTCGGGAAGAGCGTCGTGCCTTCGCCGGCGATCGCGCGCGCCACCGCCGGGCGTTGAATCAGGCGCTCAATATACGCAGTCCAGGCCGGAAAGGTAGCCGCCGATACCGTTTCGCCGGCGCGCCAGCCCCAGCGGTAGAACACCAGGAACATGCCGTCCGCGAGCGAGTCGAGCTGTGCGAGGCCGCTACTCCGCCGCTTGGCGGTCGCCCGGTCCGGTCGCTTTCACTCTTGCGGCGCAGAACTTGAATTCCGGAATCTTGCCGATGGGATCGAGCTGCGGGTTGGTGAGCAGGTTGGCCGCCGCCTCGGCGAAGCAGAAGGGGATGAAGACCATGCCCTCGGGCACCTCGCGGTCTTCGCGCAGCACCAGCTCGACCGCGCCGCGCCGGGTGGCGACCTCGATCCGCTCGCCGGGCGCGAAGCCCTGGCGCCGGATCTCGCGCGGATTCATGGCGCAGACCGCTTCCGGCTCCAGGAAGTCGAGCGTCGCGGCGCGCCGGGTCATGGCGCCGGTGTGCCAGTGCTCGAGCATGCGCCCGGTGGTCAGCACCAGCGGATAGTCGGCATCGGGCAGCTCGTCGGGCGGCACGATGGCGGCCGGCACCAGCTTGCCGCGGCCCGACGTGGTCGGGAAGCCGGCGGCGAAGATGATCTCGTTGCCCGGCTTGTCGGGCGCGTCGGCCGGGTAGGTGACCGAGTCCTCGCGCTCGAGGCGCTCCCAGGTGATGTTGTTCAGCGAGGGCATCAGCGTCGCCATCTCGGTGAAGACTTCGCTCGGGTGACTGTAGCTCCAGTCGAGGCCGAGCCGGCGCGCCAGCTCTTGAACGATCCACCAGTCTTGCTTCGCCTCGCCGGGCAGCGGCACCGCAGGGCGGCCGATCTGAATCTGGCGATTGGTGTTGGTGAAGGTGCCGGGCTTCTCGGCCGCCACCGACGCGGGCAGCACCACGTCGGCGTGCCAGGCGGTCTCGGTGAGAAAGATCTCCTGCACCACCAGATGGTCGAGCATGGCGAAGGCTTTGCGGGCGTGGGCCTGGTCGGGGTCCGACATGGCCGGGTTCTCGCCCATGATGTACATCCCCTTGATCTCGCCAGCGTGGATCGCGTTGACGATCTCGACCACCGTCAAGCCGCGCTCGCGGTCCAGCTCGACGCCCCAGGCGCTCTCGAAGGTGCGGCGGATCGCCTCGTCCTCGACCGAGCGGTAGTCGGGGAAGACCATCGGGATGAGGCCGGCGTCGCTCGCGCCCTGCACGTTGTTCTGGCCGCGCAGCGGATGGAGGCCGGTGCCCGGCCGGCCGACCTGGCCGGTGATCAGCGCCAGCGCGATGAGGCAGCGCGCGTTGTCGGTGCCGTGGACGTGCTGGGAGATGCCCATGCCCCAGAAGACGATCGAGGTCTGCGAGCGGGCGTAGGTCCGCGCCACCTCGCGCAGCGTCGCGGCCGGGATGCCGCAGACCTCCGCCATCTTCTCCGGCGTGAAGTCCTTGATCTTCGTCTTGAGGTCTTCGAAGCCCTCGACGTGGGCCTCGACATACTGGCGGTCGAAGAGCTCCTCCTCGACGATGGTGTTGAGGAGCGCGTTCAGCAGCGCCACGTCGCTGCCCGGCTTGAAATTGAGGTTGCGCCAGGCGTAGCGGTCGAGGCCGCGAATGCCGCGCGGGTCGATCACGATCAGCTTAGCGCCGCGTTTCGCCGCCTGCTTCAGATATGTCGCGGCCACGGGGTGGTTCTCGGTCGGCCGTGCGCCGATCACGATGATGCACTCGGAATTCTTGGCGGCGGTGAAGGGCGCGGTGACCGCACCCGAGCCGATGCCTTCCATCAGCGCGGCGACCGAGGAGGCGTGGCAGAGCCGCGTGCAGTGGTCGACGTTGTTGGTGCGGAAGCCGGTGCGCACCAGCTTCTGGAACAGGTAGGCTTCTTCGTTGGTGCCCTTGGCCGAGCCGAAGCCGGCGAGCCCCTTGGGCCCCTGCTTCTCCAATACCTTCTTGATACCAGCCGCGGCGACGTCGAGCGCTTCCTCCCAGCTCGCTTCGCGGAAGTGGGTGAAGGGATTGGCAGGATCGATCTCGATGTCGCGGTGCTTCGGCGCGTCGGGCTTGCGGATCAGCGGCTTGGTCAGGCGATGGGCGTGGGTGGCGTAGTCGTAGCCGAAGCGCCCCTTGACGCAGAGCCGCTGCTCGTTGGCCGGCCCGTCGCGCCCGTCGACGTAGAGAATGCGGTCGTCCTTGACGTAATAGGTGACCTGGCAGCCGACGCCGCAGTAGGGGCAGACGGACTCGACCTCGCGGTCGGCGAACTCGGTTCGCACGCCCTGCTTGTCGAGCAGCTTGGATTCCATCAGCGCGCCGGTCGGGCAGGCCTGCACGCATTCGCCGCAGGCGACACAGGTGCTCTCGCCCATCGGGTCGTCGAAATCGAACACCACCTTGGCGCCGTGGCCGCGATAGGCCATGCCGATCACGTCGTTGACCTGGACCTCGCGGCAGGCGCGGACGCAGAGCGTGCAGTTGATGCAGGCGTCGAGGTTGACCGCCATCGCCGCGTGGCTGACGTCGGGCTGCCAGCTCTCGCGCTTCGGGAAGCGGCTCCCGGCGACGCCGACCTTGTCGCTCCAGCGCCAGAACTTGGATTCGGGATCGTGCGCCACCGCGCGCTTCGGCTGGTCGGCCATCAGCAGCTCGAAGACCAATTCGCGCGACTTCTTGGCGCGCTCGCTCGCGGTCTTGACCTTCATGCCGTCGGCCGGGGTGCGGATGCACGACGCGGCAAGCACGCGCTCGCCCTCGACCTCGACCATGCAGGCGCGGCAGTTGCCGTCGGCGCGATAGCCCGGCTCCGGGCTGTAGCAGAGATGGGGGATCTCCAGCCCTTCGCGGGTCGCCACCTGCCAGATGGTCTCGCCCGGTCCGGCCTCGACCTCGCGGCCGTCGAGGGTGAAGCGGATGGTCTCGCTCATGCGAATTCCTCCGGGAAGTATTTCAGCACCGAGAGCAGGGGATTGGGCGCCGCCTGCCCGAGGCCGCAGATCGAGGCGTCGCGCATCACCGT
Organism: Kiloniellales bacterium; assembly: GCA_050728975.1. Taxonomy (GTDB): domain Bacteria; phylum Pseudomonadota; class Alphaproteobacteria; order Kiloniellales; family JBOHKJ01; genus JBOHKJ01. Next base: position 6,352 of record JBOHKJ010000399.1, read on the forward strand.
CGAGAGCTCTTCCAGCAGCGCTTTGTCCCAGTTGCGCTCGCTCATCAGCTTCACCGCCTTCTCGGTGCCGTTGCGGCAAGGCGTGCACTGGCCGCAGGACTCGTCCTCGAAGAATCTCATGAGGTTCAAGGCCGCGCCTTTCAAGTCGTCTTTGTCGGAGAGGATCACCACCGCGTGGCTGCCGACGAGACAGCCGTACTTCTCGAGCTGGCCGAACTCGAGCGGCAGGTCGGCCATCGAGGCGGGCAGGATGCCGCCCGAGGCGCCGCCCGGCAAATAGGCGCGGAACCTGTGGCCCTCGGCCATACCGCCGCAGAACTCCTCGATCAGCTCGGTGACGGTGACGCCGGCCGGCGTCAGCTTGACGCCCGGCTCCCGGACCCGGCCCGAGACCGAATAGGAGCGCAGGCCCGCGCCGCCGTTGCGGCCATAGTCGGCGAACCAAGTGGCACCCTTGTCGAGAATCTCCGGAATCCAGTAGAGCGTCTCGACGTTGTTGACCAGCGTCGGTCGGCCCCACAGCCCCTTCTGGGCAACGAAGGGCGGGCGGTGACGCGGCAGGCCGCGCTTGCCTTCGATCGATTCCAGCATCGCCGACTCTTCGCCGCAGATATAGGCGCCAGCGCCGCGCCGCAGATGGAGCTTGCTGTGCTTCGCGAGTCCGGCGGCTTCGACCGCGGCGAACTCCTTCAGCAGGATCTCGCGGATCTGCGGATATTCGTCGCGCAGGTAGAAATAGACCGCCTCGGCCTCGACCGCCCAGGCGGCGATCAGCATGCCCTCGATCGTCCGGTGCGGCCGGCGCTCCAGATAGTAGCGATCCTTGAAGGTGCCGGGCTCGCCCTCGTCGGCGTTGACCGCCATGAGGCGCGGTCCCTTTTCGGCGCGCACGAAGGTCCACTTGCGCCCGGTGGGGAAGCCCGCGCCGCCGAGCCCGCGCAGCTTGGCGTCGCTCAGCGTCGCAACGATGTCGTCGACCTCGCGCCGGCCCGAGAGACAAGCCTCCAGCGCCTTGTAGCCGCCGGCCGCCTTGTAGGCTTCGAGGGTCTCGTAGGGCGGCAGTGCGGCATGGTGGTCGCCCGCGACGGCTGCGACTGCCGCCGTGACGCCGCCGACGTCGGCCGGCGCCAGCGCCTCGTGGCCGATCGCAACCGCCGGTGCTGCCTCGCAGCGACCCATGCAGGGCGCGCGCAGCACGCGCACGCTCTTGCCGAGCCGGCCCGGCAGCGCGGCGATCAGCTCCTCCGCGCCGAGCATCGCGCAGGTCAGCGAATCGCAGACTCTCACGGTGACCGGCGGCGGCGGCGTCTCGTCGTCGAGCACGATGTCGAAGTGCGCGTAGAAGGAGGCGACCTCGTAGACCTCCGCCATCGGCAGCCTCATCT
>JBOHKJ010000400.1:0-6241 GCA_050728975.1 Kiloniellales bacterium
TTCTAGCGCCGCGGCGACGCTGCCCATGCCACCCTTGGGCAGCGCGAGCGCGCCGGCCCTTCCTGCCGCTTCGCCGGCGAGACGGTAGAGCAATGTCATCAAGGAGTTCGGCGAGCGCGGGCCGAGCTGGCTGCCGAGCACCGCATCGAAGGCGACCGCGCCCATCAAGCGCGGATCGGCCAGCTCTTCCTCCAGCACGTCGGCGATATTGATCAGCACCATGCGCAGGAACTCGCGCATGTCCTCGCGGCCGAGCCGCTTCACGTTCCAGCCGAGCTTGGCGAGCGCGGCGATGTCGCGCCGCCCACCGTGCCCGAGACGCGGCGGCCGGTCGCCGAGGAACGGCTTCAGTGCGCTGGCGAAGGCCAGCAGCTTGCGCCGCAGCTCGCCCCAGGGTTCTGCGTCGCTCGCCGCGTTCTCGCCTGAGAGCCGCGCACCGAAGGGACCTTCGAGCGTCAGGTGGCGACCGTCGGCGGCAAGCGCCGTGGTGGCGAGGTTGGTCGCGGCATAGCTCAGCCCGTGCTGCTCCAGCTTCAGGTCCCGCAGCACCCTGGGGTGGAGCTGGTTCAAAAGGTGGGCGACCGCGGAGACCTTGAACTCCGGCGCGAACTCGATCGTTTGCGCCGCGCCACCGAAGCGCGCGCCGGCCTCCAGCACCACGACCCTCCTGCCTGCCTTGGCGAGATAGGCCGCGCAGGTGAGGCCGTTGTGGCCGCCGCCGACGACGATGGCGTCACAGGACGAGGTAGGCATCGCGCATCTCTTTCGGCTTGCGGCTCAGGTCGCGCAGCACTTCGGCCGCCGCGTTGCGGCCCGGTGCCCCCATCACCCCGCCGCCGGGGTGGGTGGAGGAGCCGCACATATAGAGCCCGGCGAGCGGCGCGCGATACTGCGCGTATCCGGGAACCGGACGGTTGAAGAGGATCTGGTCGAAAGTCAGCTCGCCCTGGAAGATGTTGCCTTCGGTCAGGCCGACCTCGGCCTCCAGCTCGCGCGGCGTGCGCACCTCCCGGTGGAGGATCAGGTCCCTGAAGCCCGGCGAATAGTCGGCGATCTGGTCGATCACCGTGTCGCCGAAAGCGTCGCGCTCGGCGTCGGTCCACTCGCGGCCTTCGACCTTGGGCGGGCAGTACTGCACGAAGCAGCTCATGAAGTGCTTGCCCGGCTCGGCCATGGTCGGGTCGGTGGTGGTCGGGATCACCATGTCGAGGAAGGGATCGGCCGACCAGCGCCCGGCCTTCCAGTCGTCGTAGGCGCGCTCCATCCGCTCCATGGTGTCGGTGAAGTGGAAGTCGCCGCGATAGCAGCTGCTGCCGTCGGGGAGCGCCGGGAAGCGCGGCAGCCGGTCGAGCGCGATGTTCACCTTGCCGGAGGAGCCGCGGATCTTGAAGTTCTTCACCTTCTTGACGAACGCGCCGGGAAGCTCGCTCTCGTCGCAGAGCTTGAGAAAGGTGCGCTTGACGTCGAGGTTGGAGACCACCAGGCGCGCCTTGATCTCCTCGCCGCTCTCCAGCACCACGCCGGTCGCGCGCTCGCCTTCGACCAGAATCTGCTCGACGCCGGCCTCCGTGCGGATCTCGCCGCCTGAGGCCTGGAGCGACTTCGCCATCGCCTGGGTAATCGCGCCCATGCCGCCGCGGGCAAAGCCCCAGGCGCCGATCGAGCCGTCGACGTCGCCCATGTAGTGGTGCAGCAGCACGTAGGCCGTGCCGGGCGAGTAGGGGCCGAGCGCGGTGCCGATGATCCCCGAGAGCGCGAGCGAGGCCTTGATGACGGGAGTCTCGAAATACTCGTCGAGGTAGTCGGCGATCGACATGGTCCAGAAGCGGACCATGTCGTACATCTCGCTTTCCGTCAGGTCGTAGAACTTCTTGCCGAGAAACAGCAGCTCCTGGATGTCGCGCGGCTTGAGCGAGGTCGGATCGGGCGCCATGCGCAGCAGCAGCGGTCGGATGAACCGGCACTGGCGCGTCACCGCGACGCTGTAGCGGTCGTAGGCCTCGGCGTCGCGCGGCGAGTGACGCGCGTACTCGCGGCGATGGGCGTCGTGGTGGCGGTAGTTGCCGAGATAGCCGCCGTCCTGGGTGAAGGTGACGCCGCCCTCGTAGGCGATCACCTGCAGGCCGTGGCGCGGCAGATCGAGGTCTCGGATGATCTCGGGCCGCAGCAGGCTGCAGACATAGGAGCAGTTGGAGTAGGTGACCTGGGGATGCAGCTTGCGGCTGACTGCCGCACCGCCAACCCAGGGATTCTTTTCCAGCGCCAGCACGCCGAGGCCGGCTTGGGCCAGATAGCAGGCCGTGACCAGACCGTTGTGGCCGGCGCCGATGACGATGGCGTCGTAGCTTTTCACTGCAGGAATCCGCTCGCCCCTCCGGTTATCGGGCCGCAGGCGCGGCCCGGCCGGTCCCGTTCGATCTTCAGTCCGCTCTCAGGCGTGCGCCAGCTTGCGTGTGCGGCCGTCGAGATCGTCGAGCGTCGCGTCGACGGCCTGTGCGAAGGCCTCCAGCGTGTCGGCCAGACAGGCCTCGTCATGGGCCTCGCAGACGAACCAGGGTTCGCGCGAGTCGGGCTCGCAGAGGACGCCGTAGTCATGGAGATGCCGCGCCATCGTGTCGTAGAAGGTGTAGTCGGACTGCCGCCAGTCACGGTAATTGGTAGGCGGCGTCTCGGCAAAGAACAAGCCGCCCATCGAGGGGTGGCCGGCGAAGGAATGGACCACGCCGCGGTCGTCGAGGATTTCGCTCATCCCGGCCTGGAGGCGCCTGCCGTAGGCGGCGATGGTCGCCAGCGCCGGGGTTTCGTCGAGGATCTCCAAGGTCTTCTCCGCCGCGGCGAGCGCCACGCAATGGGCGGTGTAGGTGCCGCCATGGGCGACGCCCTTGCCGTAGCGCCGCATCACCTCTTCGCGGCCGCCGATCGCGGCGATCGGATAGCCGTTGGCCAGCGCCTTGGCAAAGGTCGAGATGTCGGCCTTGACGCCCATGATCTCCTGGGCGCCGCCCTTGGCGACCCGGAAGCCGGACTTCACCTCATCGACGATCATCAGCACGTTGTAGCGGTCGCAGAGCTCGCGCACCGCCCGGACGTATTCGACGTCGGCGGTGATGCCACAGCAGTTGCCCATGATCGGCTCGATCAGCATGGCGGCGATCTCGTCCGCCTTGCTCTTGAAGAGATCCTCGAGACGGTTGGCGTCGTTCATCGGGGTTAGATAGAGCAAGTCGCGCAGCCGCTCGGGTACGCCCTCGGAGTAGGGGAGGACCGGCGGGTCCTGGTTGGGCTTGCCGGGATCGTAGCGGTCCATGGCGGCGTACCACAGCACCGCGTCGAACAGGCCGTGGTAGCCGCCTTCGACCAGTACATAGGAGCTCTTGCCGGTGTAGGCGCGGGCGAGGCGCAGCGCCGCCATCACCGCTTCGGTGCCCGAATTGGAGTATCGCACCAGGTCGACCGAGGAGACCATCTTGGCGATCCGCTCGGCGACCGTGAGCTCGCGCTCGGTGGAGAGCGCGAAGACTCCGCCAATCTCCATGCCGGCCCTGGCGGCGGCGTCGACCCGCGGATCGGCATAGCCGAGGATTGCCGGGCCGTAGCCCAGGCGGTAGTCGACATAGGCGTTCTCGTCCAGGTCCCAGATGCGCCCGCCACGACCGCGCTTCACATAGATGGTTCGCTGCTCGCCCCAGTAGCGGAAATTCGAAGCGACTCCGAGCGGAAGCCGGGTCGAGGCTTTGCGGAAATGGGCGTTGCTTTTGGTCAGGCTGCGCATGGGCCCTGGTCCGTTTCCTGGGAGGCCGCGTGTGCCGCGGATGACTGTTTTCTTTTGCCTCCGGAGGGTAGCGCAGCGGGGCCGAGCTGTCCAGAAAAATGAACGAACGTTCAATCAATGAATGAACATTTGTTCAGAAAAAACCGTTGTTCTTCCGCATGTAACGCTGTATCTTGACCACAGTTAACGGCTCGCTAACCATGAAAAGAATCGAAACCTAAGCGTTGCACGACAGGCCTTGGGCCGCGGGTGCGGGAGCCATAAAGGGGCGGAGGGGTCGGTGATCGGGCGGTGCACTGCGGGTCCCGCGGGCGCCCGTGTTTTTCCGATTGCCGCTCGGCGCGGGCGAGGGCGAACATGAAGCGACGGGAGCGCCCGTACTGGCCTTCGATCCGGCTGGGGCGGGCGGAGCGCTGGTCCCGGGACCGGGGGATCCGCAGGGCATGAAGGCCAAGGTGGCGGTCAAGCGGCCTGGAATCGGGCGCAAGGAATCGAAGGAGATCCGGCGCCAGCAGCTGATCGAAGCGACCATCGATTCGCTGGCGCGGCGCGGCTATGCCGAAACCACCACGGCGGTGGTCGCGGACAGCGCGGGGCTCTCGCGCGGGATAGTCAACTTTCACTTTGACAGCAAAGAAAAGCTGCTGATCGAAACTCTGCGTTATCTCTCGGAGGAGTATCGCGGCCACTGGCGCGAAGCGCTCAGGACCGCCGGCCCGAACCCGGCGGAGAAGCTGCATGCGCTGGTCATGGCGGACTTCGATCGCAAGGTCTGCAGCCAGCGCAAGATCGGCGCCTGGTGCGCCTTCTGGGGCGAGGCGAAGTCGCGCCCGACCTACCAGAAACTGTGCGGCGCCACCGACCGCGAATACCAGTTCACCCTGGTCAACCTCTGCCGCGGGCTGGCCGAGCCGAGCCAGTCGCCGTCGCTGCTCGCCCGCGGCCTCAGCGCGCTGCTGGAAGGGCTGTGGCTCCACCTCATGATGGGCACCAAGGAGTTCACGCGTGAGGAGGCCCGGGCCGCCGCAGCCCAGCACCTTGCAAGCGTCTTTCCCAAGCACTTCGCCGAAGACGGGGCGGTGCGGCGGTGAGCGGGAGCGCCGCCGGCATGGCTTTCGCGCTGCCGCCTTCGGCGCGCGCCTGGCAGGAGAAGCTGCGGCGCTTCGTCGAAGCGGAGCTGATGCCCTGGGAGATCGAAGCCGAGATGCACGACGGCTGGATTCCCGAAGAGGCGGCTGCGCGCCACGAGAAGCTGGCGATCGAGATGGGGCTGTCGCGCATGGACGCGCCGAAGGCCAACGGCGGCCTCGCGCTTCCCATCCTCGAGCAGGCGGTGATCGCAGAGCAGATCGGCCGCGTCACCAACGCGCTTGGCTGGTGCTATCCCGAGGCCCAGTCCTGGATGTTCGAGGCCTGCAATTCCGAGCAGGTAGAGCGCGTGATCGAGCCGATGATGCGCGGGGAGCATCACTTCTGCTACGCCATCACCGAAGAAGGCGCCGGCTCGAACGTCGAGGATATCCGGACCACGGCACGCCGCGAGGGCGACCGCTATCTGATCGACGGCGAGAAGTGGCACGTCACCAGCCACAACCTGGCCGATATCATCGTGCTGCAAGCGCGGATCGAGGGTGGCGCCAACGCCGGTGCGCACGCGCTATTCTTCGTCGACCACGATTCGGAAGGGATAGAGACGGTCCGCACGCCGCTCTACACCCACACCTACAAGCACCACCACCCAATCCTGAAATTCACCGCCGTCTCCGTTCCGGCCGAGAATCTGATCGGCGCGGAGGGCGACGGCATGGCCTTCACCTTCGCCTGGTTCCGGCGCGAGCGCCTGATGATCGCCGCACGCTGCTGTGGTGCTGCGGGACGCCTGATCGAAGAGGCGACCGCGTTTGCCAAGGACCGCAAGATCAGCGGGACGCCGGTCGCGGAGTTCCAGCTGGTTCAGGCAATGCTGGCCGACTCGGTGACCGAACTGCACGCCGCGCGCCTGATGACCTTCGAGGCCGCCGCCGCGCACGATCGCGGCGAGGACACCAAGGTGCTGCACGCCCGCTGCTCGATGGCCAAGCTCTACTCTTCTGAGGCGGCCTGCCGGATCGCCGACCGGGCAGTGCAAATCTTCGGCGGCCGCGGCTATATGCGCGAGAACGTGGCCGAGCGCTTCCTGCGCGAGTTGCGGGTCGACCGCATCTGGGAAGGGACCAGCGAGATCCAGCGCCTGATCATCGCCGGCGGGCTGCTGAAACGCGGCTTGGCGGGAACGCTCGGCACCTGACGATGCTCGCGCAGTTGTGACGATGAAGAACGACCAAGAACCGTAGAACAGGAAGCAGGAAACAGCGAAGGAGGCATCACGATGAGCTTAATCACTGTTCGAATGACGGGACTGGCCGCGGCGGCCATGGCCGTCGCGGCCTTGCCGGTCGCAACCGTGCCAGCTTGGGCCCAGGACAAGGT
>JBOHKJ010000401.1:0-8627 GCA_050728975.1 Kiloniellales bacterium
ATCTCGGCCGAGGCCTCGATCCGAGCGCCGATGCCGCCCAGCAGCGCCATTTCAGCGAGTGCCACCGCCAGTCCGCCATCCGCGACATCGTGGCAGGCCGAGACCCGGCCGCGGCCGATCTGGCCGCGGACGAAGTCGCCGTTGCGTCGCTCGGCGGCGAGATCGACCTCGGGCGGCCGGCCGGCCTCAGGCCAGTCGCGGCCGAGAATCTCGCGTAGGTAGAGCGATGCGCCGAGCGCCCCGCGGGTCTCTCCGATCAGGACGATGGCCTGGCCTTCCGCCGCGAAACCGGCCGCCGGCAGGCGCGCCAGATCGTCGATCAGCCCGACGCCGCCGATCACCGGGGTTGGCGGGATCGCCTTGCTGTTGGTCTCGTTGTAAAGCGAGACGTTGCCGGAGACGACCGGGTAGTCGAGCGCGCGGCAGGCCTCGGCCATCCCCTCGATGCAACCGACCAGCTCGCCCATGATCTCGGGGCGCTCGGGGTTGCCGAAGTTGAGGTTGTCGGTCAGTGCCAGCGGCCGCGCGCCGACGGCGGTCAGGTTGCGCCAAGATTCCGCGACAGCCTGCGCGCCGCCGCTCCAGGGCTCGGCTTGGCAGTAGCGCGGCGTGCAGTCGCTGGCGAGCGCTAGTCCGCGCGTCGTGCCGTGGATGCGCACCACGGCCGCGTCGGCACCCGGGCGGCGTACCGTGTCGGCCATTACCATGTGGTCGTACTGCTCCCAGACCCAGCGCTTGCTGCAGAGGTCGGGCGATGCCAGCAGCTTCAGGAGCGCTTCGGCGGGCGCCAGCGGCTGCGGCAGGCTCGCCGGATCGATCTCCGGCGGGCGCGGGCGCTTGCTCCAGGGGCGGTCGTATTCCGGCGAGGCCTTTGCCAAAGGATCGATCGGCAACTCGCCGACCACCGCGCCGTTCATCTTGAGGACCATCTTCCCGCTCTCGGTGAGGCGGCCGATGATCGCGAAGTCGAGGTCCCATTTCTCGAAGATGCCGCGCGCCAGCGCCTCTTTGCCGGGCTTCAGCACGATCAGCATCCGCTCCTGGCTTTCCGACAGCATTATCTCATAAGGCGTCATGCCGCGCTCGCGGCAGGGCACGCGGTCGAGCTCCAGCTCGACGCCGACGCCGCCCTTGGAGGCCATCTCGAAGGAGGAGGAGGTGAGGCCGGCTGCACCCATGTCCTGGATCGCCACGATGGCGTCGGTCGCCATCAGCTCGAGACAGGCCTCGATCAGCAGCTTCTCGGTGAAGGGGTCGCCGACCTGTACCGTCGGCCGCTTGGCGTCCGATTCCTCGTCGAACTCGGCGGACGCCATGGTGGCGCCATGGATGCCGTCGCGCCCAGTCTTGGAGCCGACATAGACCACAGGATTGCCGGGCCCCGCGGCGGCCGAATAGAAGATGCGGTCGGCGCGCGCGATGCCGACCGTCATGGCATTGACTAAGATGTTGCCGTTGTAGCCGGGATGGAAGTTCACCTCGCCGCCAACCGTCGGCACGCCGACGCAGTTGCCGTAGCCGCCGATTCCCGCCACCACGCCGGCCACCAGATGGCGCGTCTTGGGATGCGCCGGCTCGCCGAAGCGTAGCGCATTCAGATTGGCGATTGGGCGTGCGCCCATGGTGAAGACGTCGCGCAGGATGCCGCCGACTCCGGTCGCCGCGCCCTGATAGGGCTCGATGTAGCTCGGATGATTGTGGCTCTCCATCTTGAAGATGGCGGCCAGCCCTTCGCCAATGTCGATTACGCCGGCGTTCTCGCCCGGTCCCTGGATCACCTGCGGGCCGCTGGTCGGCAAAGTCCTCAGCCACTTCTTCGAGGACTTGTAGGAACAGTGTTCCGACCACATGACCGAGAAGATGCCGAGTTCGAGCAGATTTGGCGCATGTCCGAGAATTTGGCGGGTTTGCGCGAACTCCTCTTCCGAGAGGCCGTGGGCCGCGGCGATTTCCGCGGTCACTTCGGGCTCCCCTGTAGCTTCACTCTGCTTGGCTAGTGTCATGGTCCGTGGCACACTCATTCGGCTACCACCGCGATCTCCTGATAGATGCGCCAGTAGCCGTCGGAGCTCTTGGCGATCACCAGGTGATGTGGCGTCGACTTGTTTTTGCCGGCCTGGGTGCGCAGTGACTTGATGCGCACCAACTCGCCTTCGATCAGGTATTCGGTCTGGCTGTAGTCGCTGCGGTCGTTCCGCTGCTTGGCGGCTTCCATGCCGAGCCGCAGGATTTCCTTGAACTGCTTGCCGGTCCAGGAGCGCTGCTCCTGGGTGCCATCGGCCTTGATTCGCAGCGAGACTATGTAGGCGGCATCGGAATAGAGACTGACGATCCGCGGATCGTAAGCGTCGCCGAGCGCCAGCCACTGGCGGAACAACTGTTTCGCTGCGGCAATCTTCTGCACGGGGCCGTCGGAGCTCTGCGCGCCTAGTGGCGCGGCGATCAGAAACAGCCCAGCGGCCGTCAGCGCTCCCAGCAGCGCGCGCCGGCCCGGCGCCGCTTCCTGCATGTTCCGCCGTTGCGTCACGAGAGCGCCTGCACCAGGCCGTCGAACAGCGGCCGGCCGTCGTTTCCGCCGAGCAGCGGATCGGACAGCCGCTCCGGGTGCGGCATCATGCCGAGTACCGTCTTGGTCTTGTTGAAGATACCCGCGATATTGCGAGCCGAGCCATTGGGGTTAGCCTCAGCGCTCAATGTGCCCTGGTCGTCGCAATAACGGAAGGCGATTTGCCCGCGTTCCTCCAGCTCGTCCAGGGTCGCCGGGTCGGCGAAGTAGTTGCCGTCGTGGTGCGCCACCGGGACGCGGATCGGATTGTCGCGCTCGTAGCGATTGGTGAAGAGACTCTGGCTAGTCTCGACTTTCAGGTTCACGTCGCGGCAAACGAACTTGAGGTCGGCATTGCGCAGCATCACGCCCGGCAGCAGGCCGGTCTCGGTCAGTATCTGGAAGCCGTTGCAGATGCCGAGCACCGGGATACCGGCCTTGGCGCGGCGTACCACCTCGGCCATCACCGGCGAGTGGGCTGCCATGGCGCCGCAGCGCAGATAGTCGCCGTAGGAGAATCCGCCCGGCAGCACGATGAGGTCGACCTTGGGAAAGTCGGAGTCCTTGTGCCAGACCCGCAGAGGGACATGCCCCATCGATTGCTCGAGCGCAACCTCGACGTCGCGATCGCAGTTCGAGCCGGGAAAGACGATGACGGCGGCCTGCATGGGGTCCTGACGGGCTCCTTCCTTGACCGGGCCGGATCGAGAGCGCCTCAGCCGTCGATCTCGACGCGATAGTCCTCGATCACCGTATTGGCCAGCAGCTTCTCGCACATGGCGCGGACCCGGTCGCGGGCCCTCTCGTCCGCGTCGTCGGCAAGCTCGATCTCGATCAGCTTGCCCTGGCGTACGCCAGCCACCTCGGCGAAGCCCAGTTGGTGCAGGGCCTGCTCGATGGCTTTTCCTTGGGGATCGAGAACGCCGGATTTGAGGGTGACCTGGACCCGCGCCTTCAAGGGTTGACTCCGCTTGCTCAGGTTGGCCGCAATCTAGCTGCCGAGCGGTTCCATGACAAGGCAAGGACCGGGTCCGCGCGCCCTCTTTTGCAAGGAAATGCTACGCGACCTCAAGCAGCCCCATCATACCGCCTTCCTGGTGCTCGAGAATGTGGCAGTGGAACATCCAGCGGCCCGGATTGTCGGCGACGAAGGCGATCTCCACGCGTTCCTGCGGATCGACCAGTACGGTGTCGCGCCACGGCCGGCCGGAAACGGTCATGCCGTTGCGGCTCAGCACCCGAAAGGCGTGGCCGTGAAGGTGCATCGGGTGATGGAACCTGGTCTCGTTTACCAAGGTGACGCGGTAGCTGTGCCCCTGCGCCAGGGTCAGCAACACAGGCATCTCGTGGCCGTCGGCGACTTGGCCGTTGAGGGCCCAGGCCTTGCCGGATTCGACCAGCGCCCGCATCGCCATCATGCGGCCACCCATCATGCCACCTGCCATGCTCCCCATCATGCCGCCGCCCAGCTCGATGGTGTGAGATTCGGCCCGCTTCAGGTCGGGCTCGGCGAGCGGATTGGCTGCCAGCGCATCGACATTGCTGCCCGCCAGTCCGTCGTCGGCAGGGTCTTCGTAGGCGATGTCGAGAAGCTTGTAGGCGGCACCTCGGTAGAAATCGTCGATCACCCGGTGGCGGCTGCCGGGCGTATTCGTCAGGTCGAGCAGAATATCGGCGCGCATTGCCGGTCCCAATACGATCCGCCCCTCCTCGGCCTCGTAGGGCGTGACCGGCTGGCCGTCCAGCGCGATCACCAGCGGTCGATGATCTTCGAAGACCAAGCCAAAGATCCGCGCGTTGGCGACATTGATCAGGCGCAGGCGAATTCTTTCGCCGGCCTTTACCGGCAAGAACTCGGGAGTTCGGCCGTTCAGCGTCACGCTATTGCCGATCCGCCCGGCGTGGGTGAGGTCCATGACGTTGCCGAAGTCCTCGATCAACGCGGCACTCTTGTCGAGCCGCCAGTCGTCCAGCACCCAGATCAGCTCGCGATCGACCGGCGGCGGCGAGTCTTCCTCGACGATCAGTGTGCCGGAGAGCCCGCGCGCCACCTGTTCGTTGCTGCGGGCGTGGGGGTGGTACCAGAAGCTTCCGGCATCCGGCAGGTCGAACTCGTAGAGGAAGCTTTCGCCGGGCGCGACCGGCGCCTGGGTCACATGGGGCACGCCGTCCATCGCGTTGGGAAGGCGGATGCCGTGCCAGTGGACTGTGGTCTCTTGGGGCAGACGATTGTCAAATCGAATCTTGAGGCGGTCGCCCTGGCGGTAGCGCAGGAGCGGGCCCGGGACGCTGCCGTCGTAGCTCCAGACCGCAGTCTTGAGATGGTCGTCGCCGACAAGACTTGCCATTCCTGGTGCCGCGACCAGGCGCCGCTCGCTCTCTTGGGCGGTGACGAGCTTCGGCAAGGCCGTTGCAGCGAGGCTGGCGCCGCTGGCGGAGAGAAAGCTGCGGCGGGACAGGCGCAGTCGCTCGCTCATTCGGCCTGCAGATACCAGCTGTACTCGATCGGCGTGATCTCCCACTCGAATTTCTCCAACTCAGCCATTTTGCATTCGACGTAGGCACGCAAGTACTCAGCGCCGAAATAATCGGGCAGGACTTTGGACTGAAGCGTAGTGTCCAGCGCCCGGCGCGGCCGGAACGGCAGGCCGTCGTCGAAATCCTTGCCAGCGTTGCCGGTCGCCGCTTCACCGGGATTGAGCTTGTTGACGATGCCGTGGTGGACGCCGGCGAGACAAGTCGCGAGTGCCAGATAAGGGTTGGCGTCGGCGCCGGCCACGCGATGCTCGATACGCCGCGCCTGCGGGCCACCGAGTGGTACACGCAGCGCAACCGAGCGGTTCTCGTAGCCCCAGGAGCGGGTAATGGGCACGAAAATGTTGGGCTCGAAGCGGCGGAAGGAATTGACGTTGGGCGCCAGGAACGACATCGACTCGGGCAGTAGCTCCAGCACCCCGCCGATCCCGTGGCGTAGCAGGTCGCTACCGCGCGGATCGCTGCCGTCCTCGCCGGCGAAGACGTTGCGGCCCTTCTTGTCGTAGAGGCTGACATGGATATGCAGGCCGCTGCCTGCGCAGTCGAGATAGGGCTTGGGCATGAAGGTCGCTTGCATGCCGTAGCGCCGCACCACGCCCTTGACCACGCGCTTGAACATGACGCAGTGGTCGGCGGCCAGCAGCGGATCGTCGATGTGGTTGAGATTGATCTCGAACTGTCCGGGCGCGTATTCAGCCGAAGCGGCGCCGGTCGGAATATCCTGAGCGGCGCAGGCCTCGGTGATGTCCTCCAGCAGGTCCGCGTAGGCGTCGACCTCGTTCATGCCGTACACCTGCGTCCCGTGATCGCGCTGGCCGGTGAGCGGCGAGATCGGCGGCTGCGGCGCGCCGGTTTCGGTCCGCTCGCGGTCGATCAGATAGAATTCCAGTTCGAAGGCCACCATCGGCCGATAGCCGAGCTCCTTGACGCGCGCGAGCGTCGCAGCGAGCACGCTGCGCGGCTCGAAGGGATAGGGACCGCCCTTGGAGGTCTCCAGCGTCACCATGACCTGGCCGAGCGGCCGCTCCGCCCAGGGCACTGGCTTCAACGAGCCGGGGATCACCCTGGCTTTGCAGTCGGGGTCGCCGTCCGAGAAGCCCTTGCCGCCCGGATCGTGGCTCTCGCCCATTGTGTCGAGCAAGAACACCGAGCCGGGAAAGGCAAGTCCGCCGCCCATGATCTTGTCGAGATCGGAGACGGGATAGCGCTTGCCGCGAATCACGCCCGACAGGTCAGGGTAAATCGCGTCTATAGCCACGGTTTCGGGATGGGCAACGAGGAAGTCTGCCGCCTCCTTGGGAAGGCCCTGCTGGGTATCGGGCATAAACGCGCCGGGCGCCCGCCGCGGTGAGGCCAGTCCGGCCCCACCTTAGAGGGGGCGCTAGAGCAACCTGGCGCGCGGCCTGGGGGCGCGCCGTTCCTTACAGTTGTAACAGCATCCGCTCATCTATAGCCGGGCCAGCGGGTGCCCGGCAAGCCAGCCATGCTGCGCCGCACGTCGCAGCCGCGCGCCCGGCTTGGCCCAGTCTATGACCCGCGTTGGGGTGGGCTGCCATATTCAGGGAACGACTCCGCAGGCCATGCGACCGCCGCCGCCGCCCAGCGGCTTTGGTTCGTCGCGGTAGTTGTCGCCGCCTTGGTGGATCATCAACGCCCTGCCACGGATGTCGGCGAGTGTCAGCAGAGGTGCCACGACGATCTGCTCGAAATCGTCGCTATCGTCGTCCTCGACGAACAGGACCGGCAGGTCGCCCCGATGGCCCTCGCCGCTCGGTCCGAGGTGCATTCCGCTGTTGCCGGGATCGTAGTGGCCGCCGGCAGCGACGCCGGCTGCCGTCTGGCCGTTGCTTTCGCCCGGCTCGCAGCTGCCGTTCTGATGGACATGGAATCCATGCGGGCCGGCTGGAATGTCGTCGAGCTCGACGCTCAGCACCAGGCCGTTGTCACTGTCATAGGCGATGACCTCGCCGATCTCCTCGCCGACTCCCTCGGCCGAAATCGCGTGCATCGGAATGACAACGTCTTGCGCCGCTGTACCGGCGGTCGTCAGCGTCAGGGCAGCGCCGGCAACCGACGCCAGAACCAAGAATGCATTCCGTTTCATCGTTTCCTCCGCTTGATGCTTGCGGTGCGAGGCAAAGCCGTGCGGCCGAGCGTTCTCAGGATAGCATGCCACCAAAAGCGCGGCAGGCGGATCGCGATGCAGCGTCTGCCCGTCTCGAAGTGCAGTCTCCGGGAAGTTGAACGGCGAAGCCGGCGAGAAATTCCCGGGCTGCGCGAAAAATACCTTGATCTGTCTCAGGCGATCTCGAAAATCGCTTCGACCTCGACCGCGACGCCGAGTGGCAGCGACCCCGCGGATACCGCCGCGCGCGCGTGCTTTCCCTTGTCGCCGAACACCGCGACCATCAGGTCGGAGGCGCCGTTCACCACCTTCGGCTGATCGGTGAAGTCGGATGTCGAGTTGACGAAGCCGGTTAGTTTAACGCAGCGCTGCACTTTGTCGAGGTCGCCGTCGCAGGCGGCGCGCGCCTGGGCGATCAGATTGAGCGCGCAGAGCTTCGCCGCTTCCTGGCCCTCCTCGACGGAGAACTCCTTGCCGACCTTGCCGATGAATTTGCGCTCGCCATTCCAGACCGTGATCTGTCCGGATACGAAGACCAGCTTGCCGCTCACCACGAAGGGAATGTAGTTGGCGGCAGGCGCGGCCGCGTTCGGCAACTCGAGCCCAAGTTCCTTCAGCCGCGCCTTGATCTTGCCTGCCATCGTCGTTTCTCCCTGTCGGAGGTCGTGGGGGCGGGAGGATAGCCGCCGGCCCCGGGTCGTCACAAGTCGAGCCCTCGCGCTGTGCCAAAAAAACCGGGGTGCCGCCGCCGCGTGCACCCCGAAAGGTTACAGGGAGAACAAGACAACAGAGGTCAGTCAGTCACTCCGCCTGAGGGCCATTGCGCGCCCTCAGGAGCAGCCGCTGGTGCCGCCGCAGGTCGTGCATTTGAGGCACGTCCCATTGCGGACCAGCGTGAAGTTACCGCACTCGCCGCAGGAATCGCCCACGTAGCCCTTGATCCGGGCTTCCCGGATCCTGGTCAGACGAGAATCGACTTCCATGGCGACTGTGGCCTCGACGGCGATGGCCTCGGCGGTGCCGTAGGTGCCGACGAGCTCTTGGGCGGCGCTTGCAGCCGCTGCCGACGCCCTGACCTGGGTCGTCGAGGCGCGATTACCGCCGCCGTTCAGGACAAGAAGCTGGTTGCGAATGTAGCCGTTGGAGGCGACGCGGCGCATAGTCTCCACCACCGCTTTGCGCTCCTCTTCTGGCAGCTCGCTCTCGCCCCTGCCACGGCCCATGCTGTCGGGCAGCACGTCGCTGGGCTCGGCATGAGCGAGGTCGTTGCGGCTGAGGTAGGAAATCGCCAGCTCCCTGAAGATGTAGTCCAGCACCGAGGTCGCCATCTTGATGGCGTCGTTGCCCTCGACCATGCCGCTCGGCTCGAAGCGCGTGAAGGTGAACGCGTCGACGAACTCCTCGAGCGGCACGCCATATTGC
>JBOHKJ010000402.1:0-5122 GCA_050728975.1 Kiloniellales bacterium
CGCCTGCGACCGCTTGCGCTACTTGGTGCTTTCCGACGCCAAGCTGCTGAGTGACGATTCCGAGCTGAAAATTAGGATCGCGAGCGACCCCAAAGCCAGGACGCTGACCGTCGCCGACAACGGCATCGGCATGAGCCGCGACGAGCTGGTGCGCAATCTCGGCACCATCGCACGCAGCGGCACTGCCGAGTTTCTGGAGCAGTGGAAGGCCTCGGCCGGCGACGGCGACAAGAAGGGCGCGCCGAGCCAGATCGGCCAGTTCGGCGTCGGCTTCTATTCCGCTTTCATGGTCGCCGACCGGGTGACGGTCGAGAGCCGCCGCGCCGGGGAAAACCAGGGCTGGCGCTGGGTTTCGGACGGCCGCGGCGCCTTCACGATCGCGCCTTCTGGCGACGCGCCGGCGCGCGGCACGCGAATCACGCTCCATGCGAAGAAAGGCGCGGAGGAGTTCCTCGATCCGCTGCGGCTGCAGCGCCTGATCCAACGCTATTCCGACCACATCGCCTTCCCGATCCTGGTCGCCGACGCCGAGGGCAAGGAAAGCCAGGCCAACGCCGCCTCTGCGCTCTGGGCGCGCCCCAAGGGCGAGATCGAGGAGCAGCAGCTCGTCGAGTTCTACCGCCATGTGGCGCATGCTTTCGACGAGCCCTGGCTCAAGCTGCATTTCCAAGCCGAAGGGCGCATGGAGTATCGCGGCCTGCTGTTCGTGCCGAGCCAGAAGCCCTTCGACCTGTTCCATCCGGAGCGGCGCCACGGGGTGAAGCTCTACGTCAAGCGGGTCTTCATCACCGACGACTGCGCCGAGCTGCTGCCGGGCTACCTGCGCTTCGTCTCCGGCGTGATCGACAGCGAGGATTTGCCGCTCAACATCAGCCGAGAGCTGCTGCAAGCCAATCCGCTGCTGCCCAAGATTCGCAGCGCGCTGGTCAAGCGCCTGCTCGACGCGCTCGCCAAGGGCGCCAAGGACGAGCCGGAGAGCTATCGGCGCTTCTGGGAGAACTTCGGCTCGGTGCTGAAGGAAGGTCTCTACGAGGACGAGGAGCGCCGCGAGACACTCCTAAAGCTGGTCCGCTTCCGCAGCACCGCGAGCGACAGCCTGGTCGGCCTTGCCGACTATGTCAGGCGCATGAAGCCGGGCCAGGAGGCGATCTATTACTTGAGCGGCGAGAACCCGGCCGCGCTCGCCAGGAGCCCGCATCTCGAGGGCTTCAAGGCCAAGGGCGTAGAGGTGCTGCTGCTCTCCGACCCGATCGACGAGTTCTGGCTGCCGGCGGTCGGCGCTTACGAGAAACACGCCTTCCGGTCGGTGACGCGCGGCGGCGCCGAGCTCGACAAGATCGCAGACGACGAGGAACCGCAAGAGAGCGCTAAGGACGGCGAGACGCCGGCCGAGGTCGACGCATTGATCGCTTATCTGAAACTGGCATTGAAGGACGAGGTGAAGGACGTGCGCGCCTCGGCGCGCCTTACCGACAGCCCGGTCTGCCTGGTGGCGGACGAGGGCGACCTCGACCTGCGCTTCGAGCGCCTGCTGAAGCAGCACCGGCAGCTCGAAAGCGGCAGCAAGCGGATTCTGGAGCTCAACCCCCGCCATGCCATCGTCAAGGCGCTCGCCGCCAAGGTCGGCAAGGACGGCGCAGGCGCAATCCTGGACGACGCCGGTCTCTTGCTGCTCGACCAGGCGCGTCTCATCGACGGCGAGGCGCTCGCCGACCCGGCCGCCTTCGCCCGGCGCATGAATCTGCTGATCGAAAGGGCGCTGGGCTGACGGCTGCCTCAAAAGGACGCTTGGCGGAGTCTCGCAAGGCGGTTCCACTCGGTCGCGATCCGCGCTAGGCTTCGCCTCAGCCGCACTGGCAGGCGAAGGATTGCATCGATGGCCGAGGAGCTGGAACGCGAGGTCGCACGACACTACGGCGTTACCGACCTGGCGCAGCGCATCCTCAAGGGACTGGAAGCCGCCGGTCTCGATACCGCCCAGTTGAATCCTGCCGACCTGGCGCCGGTCGACGAGTTCCACACCGGCGGGCGGGCGGCCACCGAGCACGCCTTGGCCAAGCTGGGCATCGCGCCCGAGCACAGCGTGCTCGACGTCGGCTGCGGGCTGGGCGGAGCGACCCGCTATCTCGCCAGCACCTTCGGCTGCCGGGTCACCGGCATCGACATCACGCCGGAATATGTCGACGTCGCCAAGCTGCTGGCCGAGCGCACCGGCCTCGGCGACAAGATCGACTACCGGGTGGCGAGCGCGCTCTCGCTCCCCTACGCCGAGCACAGCTTCGACGCCGCGATCACGCTCCACGTCGCGATGAACATCAAGGATCGCGCGCTGCTCTATCGCGAGATCGCCCGGGTGCTGAAGCCCGGCGCCGACTTCCTCAGCTACGACGTGATGAAGGGCGCGAGCGAGGATATCAAGTTCCCCGTGCCCTGGGCCGACACGCCGTCGATGTCCCACCTGGTCACGCCCAAGGAGATGCGCCGCCTGCTCGAGAGGGCGGGCTTTGCGGTGGGCGCGGTCGAGGACCGCAGCGCCTACGGCATCGAGTTCTTCCGCAAGCGGCTGGCTGCCGGCGCGGCCGGCGGACCGCCGCACTTGGGCTTGCATCTTTTGATGGGCGCCTCGACGCGGCCGAAGCTTGAGAATCTGCTGGCCGCGCTCGAGGCCGGCGCGGTCCACCCGGTGGTGATAGTGGCGCGCAAGAAGGGTTAGCGGGAGCGCTATCCGGACATTTCGAATCGGCCTCCTCGGGCCCTGCCGAGGAGACACCTGACGGTCTCCTCGCCCAAGCTGATGGTGCTCGATTCTTTCTGTCACTAGGGTCGTCACTTGGACCGTCATTTGGTGCCGTCCCGGTATTTTTCCTCAGGCGAAAAGTCTTCTCGCTCAACGGCTTGACCTCGAATTATGGCAGCGATCCCGACCCCCTGCCAAATCGCCGGAACGACAGCGGGCCCCACCATACCCCGAGGGCCGGCGAAACGGCGGCCGGCCGGCCACGCGGGACCCGGCTGACTGTGGCTCTTATCAAAGACTTGGCCGCTCATCGCGAGGCTCCTGGCTGGCCGGCGCGGGACATCGCGGGCCCGGCTCGGTAGTCGACCCTCCACCATATAGGGCAATTGCCCGCGTGTCAATACAATACGGTACGTATACCTAAGCGCCTGGCCGGTAAGGGCTTGGCGGCTTGTCTATACAACTTGGCGGCCAATGGCCGCTTCGCGCAGAGGCCCCGACAATGGCCGCGAGATCTGCGGCCGCCAGCGCCGCTGTACAGAGACAGTATTAGCCTGACAGTGCCGCCTCTGTTGGGCGCGGGCGCAGGAGACGCAGGATCCGCCCTACCTCTCGACAGGCGCTTCGACCTGGCCGGATAGCGCGCTAGTCGCTCGCCATCGGCAGACTGAGGTCAATAGCACCCAGCACCGGGCCCTGACGGCCTTCCTGGACGATGATGGCGCAGCCGCCGCGGCCGCGCGCGTGGGCCTCGGCGAGCATCAAAGGAAGCTCCAGCCGCTCGCCGGTCCAGGTGCCGAGCCGCTCGAACGCACGCACCACGTTGACGTTCACCAGCTCGCGGCCACTGTTCTCGCCGCGCAGCACCTCCGTCGCGTGGCTCTTGTCATAGGTAACCCGCCAGATCGCCGCGCCCTCGGCGGGCGCGGCGCCAGCGGGCACCACGACCTTGCCGCCGTCGCCGGACACGAACTCCAGCGTCAGCGGCTTTCCCTGCTTGCCCGCTTTTTCGATTGCGCCGCGCACCGCGGAGACCCGCGAGCCGACCACGTCGTAGCGGCCGTCGACCACCATCTGGGGCGTGTAGACGAAATCCAGCCGCAGCGTCTGGGCGTAGCCGCGCTGGCGCTGGGTGTTCATCGGGCTGCCGAAGGGATCGCGCCAGCCGATATAGTCCCAGTAGTCGACGTGAAACGAGAGCGCGAGCACGCCGGACTCGTCGGCAAGATCGGTCAGCAGCGCGTCGGCCGGCGGGCAAGAGCTGCAGCCTTGCGAAGTGTAGAGCTCGACCACCACCGGGCTCTCGGCCGAGGCGGCACACAGCGGAGCTCCCGCGGAAAGGGCGAAGGCGAACAAGGCGACGCAGAAACCCGAGGGAAGGGCGCGGATCATACGATGGATGCTAGCGAGCAGCGGCTATCACGGGCGAATCACGTTGGGGTGATAGCCCTCACTCGGGCTTTTTCGCGCTCACGTCGACCTCCACCGTCATGTCGACGAACTCGTCGGGCAGGCCCATGAAGCTGCCCTGGAGCGGCAGAGCTTGGGAGGGCTCGCGGGCAACCGCAACGCGGATCAGGTTCGCGCCGCCGATCAAGCCGTTGGTGGGGTCGTATTCGACCCAGCCGGCGCCAGGCAGATAGACCTGCACCCAGGCATGGGTGTCGCCGCTGCCGCGCAGATCGCTCTGTCGTTGCGCGGGCGCCGCGTCGCCGCTCGCCGGCCCGTCGGCGCTGGGATCGTAGAGATAGCCGGAGACGAAGCGCGCGGCGAGGCCGAGCGCGCGGCAGCCTTCCATCATCAACAGCGCGAGATCCCGGCAGGTGCCGCTTTTCGAATCCAGCGTCTCGACCGGCGACTGGACACCGACCGCGTAGCGGCGCCGGTAGTCGAAGGTTTGTGCGATACCGCGGGTGATCTGTCCCAGCAACAGGGAGGTGTCGTCTTTGCCGCGATCGCTGAGGAACGAGCGCACCCAGGCATCGACCTTGTGCTCGGGATCGGGAAAGTGGCGTTCCATGGTGCGGCCGAGATCGGGAATCTCCTCGGCCGGGTAGGCGAAGGGATAGCTTTGCGCGTAAGGCTCGATCGGGAAATTCGGATCAGCGAGCCCGTAGTGGTCGATGACGATCCGGCTCTCGAAGGCCAGCTTGTCGTCCTGGTCCTCGAAAGTGGCGATCGCGATCGAATTGGAAAAGACGTCGTGCAGCCAGCGCACCTTGGCGCGCGGCGAGATGACCAGCGCGGTATCGACCAGGCGCAGGTCGTGGCTATCGCGCGGGCGAAACATCAGGCGATGCTCGCCGAAGGACACCGGCCGCTTGTAGCGATAGAGCGTCCTATGGATGACTGTCAGTCGCCGCACAGGCGCACCTCGTTCTCGAC
>JBOHKJ010000403.1:0-8274 GCA_050728975.1 Kiloniellales bacterium
CCGGCGGCACGCTGCGGCTCGACGGCGATGCCCAGCACGCTTGCCCGGTTGCGCTCGTCGACGTCGCGCACGATCACGTCGATCGGCCCGAGGTTGACGCGGTCGCCCACTTCCAATCGCTCGCCCAGCAGCGCATGCATCAGGTCCCCCGCGGTCGTCGCTTCGGTGCCGGGCGGAACCACGGCCTCGTAGAGCGCCGCCAGGTCGGAGAGCGGCGTTGTCGCCGCGACGGTGAAGTCGCCGAAGAAGATGCGCTCGGAGTCGTCGCTCTCGACCCGCGCCGCGAACAGGCGGTCGAGCAGCTCGGCATGGCGGGGCTGGACGAAGATCAGCACCTGGTCGCCGACCTGCAACCGACCCGCCAGGTGATAGCGCAGCGATTTGCCGCCGCGCACCACCAGCGACGGCTGCGCCCAGCGCGGAATGCGGTCGCCGCGCGCCACCCGGCTCGAGTCCGCGACCCGGTAGGCCAGCAGCTCGTGCGTTCCGCCGCCGGGCAGGTCGAGCTCGTAGCGGTCGACGACGCCGCTGCGCGGCGGCACGATGAGGCCGAGCCAGCGCGCCAGCGGCCGCACCGTCCAGCCCTGGACCAGCAGCGAGCTCACCACCACCACGAAGGCAATGTTGAAGATCATCCCGCCTTGGTCCAGGCCGGCCAGCATCGGCAGGATGGCGAGCAGGATCGAGACCGCGCCGCGCAGGCCGACCCAGGAGACGAACAGCGCTTCCGCACGCGGAAAGCGGAACGGCACGAGCAGGGGCAGCACCGCGAGCGGGCGCGCGACCAGCACCAGGAACGCAGAGAGCGCCAGCGCCGGCCAGAGGACCGCCATGAAATGGCTGGGCGTCGCCAGCAGGCCCAGCGTCAGGAACATGGCGATCTGAGCGAGCCAGGTCATACCGTTCTGGAAGCGGCTCAAGGTATGAGCGGCGACGACCCGCATATTGCCGATCACCAGGCCGGCCAGGTAGACGGCGAGAAAGCCGCTGCCGTGGAGCAGGTTTACGAGCGCAAAGAGGATCAGCGCCGAGCAGAGCGAGAACAGCGGAAAGAGGCCGGGCTCGAGCTGGATGCGATTGAGGATTCGCCCGATCGCCCAGCCGGCGGGAAGCCCGATGGCCGCACCCAGTCCCATCTCCTGCATGAAGGCCAATGCCACTGTCGCGCCGACGGCCTCGACCTCGCCGCCGGCCAGGATGTATTCGACCAGCGTGATCGAGAGGAAGATGGCGACCGGGTCGTTGCTGCCCGATTCGATCTCGAGCGTGGAACGCACCCGGTCGCGCAGCGTGATGCCGCCGACGCGGATCAGGAAGAACACCGCGGCGGCGTCGGTGGGGCTCACCACTGCGCCGACCAGCAGCGACAGGGCCCAGTCGAAGCCGAACAGGAAATGGGCGGCGAGCCCGGTGAAGATCGCGGTTGCCACGGTGCCGACCGTCGCCAGCGTCGCTGCCGGCCAGGCCGCGAGGCGGACCGAGTGGACGCTCGTACCGAAGCCGCTGTCGAACAGGATCACCGCCAGGCACACGCTGCCGATGAAATAGGCGATCTGCGGATTGTCGAAGGGGATGCCGAGCAGCCCGTCCTCGCCGGCCGCCAGCCCCAGCAGCAGGAAGACCAGCAGCAAGGGTGCGCCGATCCGGAACGAGATCAGGCTGGTGAAGATGCTGACCACGCCCAGGCCGGCGGCGATCAGAATCACGCTGTAGATGGTATCCAGCATTCCCGGCCGGCCTCGAGTCCTGGGCGCAAGCGCCCCCGATACTCTTTATGGCACGCCCCCGCAGCCTTTCGTAGGGGCTCGGCGCTCTTATCCGTTCCGGGTTCGGATGCTGCGGCGAAAAAGCTTATCCCACCGCGCGGCGCGGCAGGTTGGTGGCGCCCTCGAGCGCCGCCAGCTCGCGGCCGAGGAACTTCGCCACCGCGCGCGGGGCCGAGCGGCCGGCTTTCGCCTCGGCCTCGGGATTGTAGTTGGTGTTGGTGTTGACGTCGTAAGTGTAGGCGACGCCGTCGCGGTCGAGGATGAACTCGATGCCGGCGACCTCGATGCGGTTGGCGGCGAGGAAGGCCTCCCAGCGCTCGACCAGCGGATGGCGGAAGCTTTCGACGATCTCGAACATCGCCGGCTGCTTGCCGTCGGCCGGGCAGAAGGCCTCGTCGACGCGGCAGGCGTCGGCCGGGCAGAGCTCGAAGCCCTGGCTGGTGTCGACCCTGACCGCATAGAAGAGCTTGCCGCCGACGAACTCGACTCGGGTGATGAAGGGCTCGGGCGCCTCGATATACTCCTGGATCAACAGCACGCCGTCGACCGAAGGCTCGAACTCCGGCCCGTCGAGATGGGCGAGGAAGCTCTCCAGGTTGCGGAACAGCTTGACGCCCAGCCCCTTGCCGGCGCGGTTGTGCTTGGTGATGAAGGGCCGGCCGGCGAAGCCGCCTGCGGCCTCGATCGCCGCCTCGCCCCCGACCGCCGCTTGCGTGCGCGGCACGCGAATGCCGAAGCGCTCCAGCGCCGCGTACTGCGCGACCTTGTTCACCTCCAGCGCCAGCGCGCGCGTGCCGTTCGCCACCCGGCGGCCGTGACCCTCCAGCCAGGCGAGCACGCAGCTGGCGTACTCAGGCGCGTAGCGGTGGCCGCGGGTGTGGGAGGAGGCGCTCATGCGATTGTAGAACACGCCCTCGGGGGGTGCCGCCGCCAGGTCGAGCCGGCCTTCGGCCAGGTGCCAGTCGGCGAAGGGCAGCCCCTCCGCCCGCAGCGCCGCGTGAAACGGCGGCATCCAGGCATCGTTCTCGTGCAACAGGTAGATTTGGCTCATCGGCGTGGCTCCAGAGAGGGAGGGCTATTTCACGCCTGCTATCTGGGTTGCGTCAAGAAATCTCTCAAGTGAGTTGTGTTATAGAAAAGATATAACATACGTAGTATGCTAATTATCGTTGCGACGGTCTGCGGTACATGTACAGCTATTCGCGGGGGCCGGATGTCGATCGGGATGGCACGGAAGGCAAAGGAGAAGGAGACAGAGACTTCGCCGGCGGCGCGCTCCGAGGCAGCCGCGCTTCGCCAGCGGCACGGCAGCGGATGCCGAAAACATTGGAACTCGCGCTAGCTTTCCGTTAATCGTCTCGCCTCTATTGTCGGCGCGCCCCCGGGCTCCCGCTTGTCCGGCGTGCGGGCGGCGGGCCGCTTGGTCGATCGTTTCAGGGACTCGAGTGTGAAGGTCATAAGCTGGAATCTGCTGCACCTCAACGGTGCCGCAGTCGAGGACGTTGCCGCGTTGATCGCGCAGGAAGCGCCGGATCTGCTCCTGCTGCAGGAAGTCACCGCTGGGATGGACCGCCTCCCGGACCTGGCGGGAGGGGCGCTTCACCAGGAGTCCTCGCCCGGCCGCAGGCATTGTCTCGCGGCCTGGAGCCCGCACCCGCTGCCGTCGTCCGAGCCGCTGCCGCTGCCGGCCTCGCGCATGCCGGGCCGTCTTCCGCCGCGGGTGGCGCAGGTCCTGCGGCTCGGCGAGGTCACCTTCGCCAACGTCCACCTCTCCCACGGCCAGCTCCTGAACCGGCTCCAGCTGCTCAAGATCGCGCGGACTCTGGAAGGGCCGGCGGCGGTGATCGGCGACTACAACACGGTCGGCCCGATCGTGCTGCGCGGCTTTCGCGACGTCGGCCCGCGCGCCCGGACCCATGTCGCCAAGAAGGTCGTCCCCTTCCGCCTCGACCGCTGCCTGGTGCGCAATCTGCATTGCTTCTCGGCGCGGGCGCTGGAGCGCGGCCGCTCCGACCACCGCCCGATCGTGGTCGAGCTGCGCGCGGCCGACGCAACGGCGCGGCCGACTGTTCGCGGTCCGAAGGCCGACATCGGCGCCGCGGTCGAGCTGGCCGGCTAGCGACGACGCGCCGCTCCTTCAGCGCACCAGGAAGTTGGTGAACTGCCAGGGATCGCTGGGGTCGAGCCAGGGCTCCTCGAACAGCTGCTGGCGGCCCTTGAACGGCGTCCAGTCGCTCGGCTGGCTCACCATCGGCCCGAGGTAGGGCCGCGCCACCTTCAGCACCTCGTCGTGGGGCAGGTCTTCGGGCTCGCAATAGCCGCGATTGCGGTTGCGCGCCACCCAATGACAGGCGGCGAGCGCGCCGGCCGCGACCTGGATCGCGGTCGGGTTGTTGCCGGGCACCAGCTCGCGCCCCTCGTGGACGTCGAGCTGACTGCCGAGCCACCAGGCCTTCAGGTCGTGCCCCAGCAGCAGAACGCCGAGCTCGTCGCGCCCGGCCACGATCTCCTCGTTCAGCACCCGCTCGCGCGATTGCGGGCGCCAGTCGCGCATCATGGTCTCGTGCAGGCTGGCGAGCGCCTCGTCGCAGGGCAGATAGACGAAGGCGACGGTCGGGCGATAGAGCAGGCCGCCATCTTCGCACACCGTCAGATAGTCGCTGATGGTGACGCATTCGCTGTGGGGCAACATGAGGCCGACGATCGGCCCGCCCATCGGCACCCACGAGCGCAGCCGGATGAGACCGCCGGGCTTGGCCATGAAGATGGTGTTGCGCGGGCCGGACTCGTGATGGTTGGCGAGCGGCGGCAGCGATCGTTCGTGGGTGCCCCAGCCGATCTCGCCCGGCATCGCCGCTTCCTCGACGAAGCCCGGCACCGACCAGGTGTTGACGAACTCGCCCGGGCGCCGCGGCCGGTCGGAGGACTGGCTGTCGCGCTCGGAGATGTGGATGACGCGGGTGCCGGTCGCCATCGCGAGACGGGCCCAGCCATCGCGGTCCCGCGGCCGCGCGATCTCGAGGCGCAGTGCTCTCGCGAGGTCGAGCAGCGCCTGCTTGACGAAGGCGCTCACCAGCCCCGGATTGGCGCCGTGGGTGAAGACGGCGGTCGGGCTGTCCTTCGCCCAGCGCGCGCCGGCCTGCCGCGCCCGCTGGTGCAGCGCGTATTCGGTGCGCTCGGCGATGTGAGAGCTCGGATCGTTGACCGCGTCCTCCCAGGGCTCGATGGCGGTGTCGAGGTAGCAGACGCCGTGCGCCACGCACCAGTCGGCGAGGTCGATGGAATCGACGCCGACCGAGAGATTGATCACGATGTCGCCGGGTTTCGCGGTGGCACCCAGCGTTTCCGCGAGGTTGTCGGGTCCGAGACGCGCTGTGCGATAGTCGAGGCCCTCGTCGATCGGCCCGGCGAGCGCGCCGCGGCTGTCGCCGGCCTCGATGACGCTGATACGCTCGGGCGTCACCGCGAAGGTTTCCAGCAGCATCGGCAGGATGCACTGGCCGATCGTGCCGCAGCCCACCACCACGAGGCGGCCGTCGATCGGCAGACGCTTTTCCGGCTTGGGCGCCCGGGCGATCTCGTGGCCGAGCTTGGGCGCCGACCCCGCCGTGTCGAGCGTGAAGCCCTGGGTGCTGTTCTCGTTCATGGGGCCGGCTGTTCTATCAGGTCTGCGCCAGGAAGGAAGGCTGGCGCGGGTGCGGCGCGAGCAGGCCTGCGTGTGGCTCGCTCCGCCCATGCAGCGCTGTCCATTGCCAGCCCTCGCGACGCGCGCCAGGATGGCGGCCGCGCTGCCAGTCCGTCGTGAGGCCGCTCGCTTCGGCGGCGCCCAGCTCCGGTTGCAGGCTCCCGCGTTGACCGCGCCCGCCCGGCAACCGCTCCATCCCTCGTCAGGGTCGCAATCGCTCTACCGGCCGGAAGCCTTGTCCGCATGAATTCCCAACAAAAGCCCGACGGCGAAGTCCACGGCGCGATGCCCTTTGCGGAATTCGTGGTTCTGATGGCGCTCGTCATGGCGCTGACGGCGCTCGCCATCGACATCATGCTGCCCGCGCTGCCGAACATCGGCGAGAGTTTCGGCGTTACGGAACACAACCATCGCCAGTACGTCATCATCGTCTACATGTTTGGCTTCTCGCTCGGGCAGCCCGTCTACGGGCCGCTTTCCGACCGCTTCGGCCGCCGTCCGCTGCTGTTCGTCAGCCTCGCGGTCTTCGCCGTCGCCACCGTCTGGGCGGCGCTCTCCGGCAGCTTCGAGGCGATGCTCGCCGCGCGCGCTCTCCAGGGCTTCGGTGCGGCCGGCCCGCGGGTGCTCGCCATGGCGATCGTCCGCGACCGCTACGCCGGCCGCGAGATGTCGCGCGTCATGTCGTTCATCATGACGGTCTTCATCGTGGTGCCGATCGTGGCCCCGTCGATCGGCGAAGCGATCGTGCAGCTCGGCCACTGGCGCTGGATCTTCGCCTGCCTGCTCGCGACCGCGCTCGCCATCAGCGTCTGGATCGCGCTGCGGCTCGCCGAGACCCACCGTCCGGAGCCCGGCGCGCGGCTGACCGCGAGCGCGCTCTGGAGCGCCTTCGCCGCCATTCTCGGCAACCGCCAGACGCTCGGTTACACGCTCGCCATCGGCTTCATCTTCGGCGGCCTCATGACCTATATCGCGAGCGCGCAGCAGATCTTCGTCGACATCTACGATCTGGGCAGCGCCTTTCCGCTGGTCTTCGGCGCGATCGCCTCGGTGATCGTGCTGGCCGCCGTCACCAACGGCAAGCTGGTGCGCCGGGTCGGCATGCGTCGCATATCGCACGTCGCGTTGCTGGGCTGGCTCGGCGCCTGTGCCCTCTTCGCGCTCGCCGGCTTTCCGGCGCGCCCGCCGCTGCTCGTCTTCTGCGCCTTCGCCGCCACGATCTTCTACTGTTTCGGGCTGATCATGCCGAACTTCAACGCGCTGGCGATGGAGCCGCTCGGCCGGATCGCCGGCATGACCTCGTCCTTCGTCGGCTTTCTCACCACCGGGATCGGCGCGACCCTGGGCGCGCTGGTCGGCCAGGCCTTCGACGGCACGCTGAGGCCCATCGTCATCGGCTTTACCCTGCTCGGTGGCGGCGCGCTGGCCTGCGTCCTGGTGACCGAGCGCGGCCGCCTCTTCGCGGTCGGCGCCGACCAGGCGGTCTGATTCAGCGGGCCGAGCGCGATCTTCTCGGAAACGCGGAAGCCGCTTTTTTTGGAGCGTGCTCTACGACCCGGCCATGCTCCGCGCCAGCTTCGACTCGTAGTAGGCCGCCAGCGATTCCAGCATCCCGGCGCAGTCGCCGGAGAACGCGGGCCCGTGCATCAAGGCCAGGGTCTTGGGCGCGAGATCCCTGAGGCGGCGGATCTGCGGCGCCGTCGTCGGGCCGAGACTGGTGGCGCGGAACAGCTCCTCGGCTTCGATCGCCGGGCCGACGATGTCGGAGGTAACCAGCGCCGGGCCGTCGCCGAGCTGCGTGAAGAGATCGCCGCACAGCAAGGTCCGCGTCTCCTCTTCGTAGAGCAGCCCCGCTTCCCAGCCGTGCGGCAGGTGCGGCGTGTCGAGATAGCGCACCCGCTTGCCGCCGAGGTCGAGCGTCTCGCCGTCCGCCAGCGGGCGCGGCGGCCGGTCGCAGAGATCGTTGAGCGACACCATGCAGGCCGTCGCGCCGTGGATCACCTCGGCGCGCGGTGCGGCGGCGAGCCAGGAATTGACGGCGCCGCATTCGTCGCTCTCGACGTGCCCGAATCCGATCCATCGCAGCCGCTCGACCGGCA
Source organism: Kiloniellales bacterium (assembly GCA_050728975.1). GTDB lineage: Bacteria > Pseudomonadota > Alphaproteobacteria > Kiloniellales > JBOHKJ01 > JBOHKJ01. Next base: position 7,551 of record JBOHKJ010000403.1, read on the forward strand.
TCGCCCGCGAGAGTGCGGCCGACACGGCGGGAAAGAACCCCCGTGGCCCGCAATGAAAGAGCAGCGGCTGCTCGGCCAGCAGCAGGTACTGGTTGATCCTGAAGCCGCGCGGCGGCAGGTCGATCAGCGTGGAAAGACGAAAGATGCCGTCGGCAACTTCGTCGGCTTGGGTTTCCAACGCGAGGCCTCCTTCGTTCGATGGCTGGCCGGCGGTCGCTCGGGTGAGGGGCCGCCCCCGCGCGATTGCATAGACATTCGCCCGCAAGGGGGCAATGCCTTGCCTGTCGAAACGCATGGCAGCCAGTCCGCATAACGCCTTGCCGCCCAATCGGCGGAGCGTGCTATGAGGGAGCCCCTGATTCGCACGGGCCATCCGGACCGCCTGGTTTTGCTCGATCCCGCGATCCTTGTCGTCGTGTTCCTGACCTTCCTGATCGCCGGGGGTGTCAAGGGCGTGGTCGGGCTCGGCATGCCGACGATCTCGATCTCGCTGCTGACCGCGACGCTCGGCCTCAAGACCGCGATCGCGCTGGCGCTGGTTCCGGCCTTCGCCACCAACTTGTGGCAGGCCCTCCAGGGCGGACGCCTCAAGGAGATCCTGGCGCGCCTCTGGCCGCTCCTGGTGGCGGGCGCGCTCTGCACCTGGCTTGCCGCCGGCGTGCTGGCGAACGCCGACGTGCGTCCGCTCACCATCCTGCTCGGCTCCCTGCTGGCGCTCTACGCC
>JBOHKJ010000404.1:0-10135 GCA_050728975.1 Kiloniellales bacterium
CCGCAGTGTTACGGCCCGCGGAGCGCGATGACAACCGCCAACGTGCAGGAGCTGTAACCGGCCAATTTCTCCCTATGCTTCGACGACGATGGAGTTAGACTGATGTCGGGAAGGGGCCGAGTCGCAAGCGGCTCGCTCGCTGGCGCGCCCGAGGGGGGAACCGAGCGTGTCGAACGGATAACTGGCCGGCTAAGGGCAAACCGGATCCGGCACCTGTTGTTGGGGGAAATGCCATGTCCGGTCGTGCAACGGGGCGCGCGCTCGCCTTTGGCCTCGGGATTTTGCCGCTTGCGGCTTCCGGCGCAATGGCCTCGGGTTTTGCGCTCAAGGAGCAGAGCGGCGCCGCGCTCGGCAATGCCTTTGCCGGCGCAACGGCGGGGGCCGAAGACATCACCTACATGTTCTTCAACCCCGCGGGGCTGACGCGTCACGAAGGCAATCAGGTGGCGGCGGTGGCGAGCGCGATCTTCGCGCGCTCCGATTTCGACAACGGCACCGCCACCAGCGTCGGTGGCGCTCCCATTACCGGCGGCGACGGCGGCGGCGCCTTCACGCCGGTCGTCGTGCCGGCCGCCTATGGGCTGTGGTCGGTAAACGAGGACCTGAAGCTGGGTCTGGGCGTCAACGTTCCCTTCGGATTGAAGACCGAGTATGACAACGGTTGGATAGGCCGCTATCACGCCGTCGAGTCGGACTTGCAAACGGTCAATGTAAATCCCGCGGTGGCCTACGAAATCGTCGATGGGGTCTCGCTCGGCGCCGGCCTGCAGGTCGAATACGCTACTGCTACGCTGTCACAAGCGATCGACTTCGGGTCGCTCGGCCCCCTCGGCGGTGCGGTCCCGGACCCGGCGCAGGACGGGTTCGCCGAGGTCGAGGGCGACGACTTCGGCTTCGGTTGGAATGCCGGCCTGCTTCTGGAGCCGATCGAGGGTACACGTGTCGGTCTCGCGTATCGTTCGATGATCGCTCACACATTGGAAGGCGACGCCGACTTCGATCTCGGCACGGGGGGTGACGGCGCAATCGTCTCCGGTGCTCTCGGGAATTTCGTCGACACCGGCGCCCAGGCGAGCGTGAAGACACCGGAGTCGATTTCCGCCGGCATCTATCACGATATCGACGATCGATGGGCAGTGATGGCGGAGACCTCCTGGACTCGCTGGAGCCGCTTCCAGGAGCTTAGGGTTAGCTTCGACAATCCCAACCAGGATGACAGCGTCGTCACCGAGGACTGGGACGACAGCTGGTTCTTCGCCGGCGGCGTCACCTATCGGCCAGCCGAGAACTGGACGCTGCGCTTGGGTCTCGCATACGACCAAAGCCCCGTTCCGGATGGTACGCGCACGCCGCGCGTTCCCGATTCCGACCGGACCTGGGTCGCGCTCGGCGGGCGATATGCGGTCGGCGACTGGCTGACGCTCGACCTCGGCTATACCCACATCTTCGTCGAGGATTCCTCGATCGCTTTGTCGTCCGCGACCCCGGAGAACCAGTTTCGTGGCAATCTCTCGGGTGACTACGACAGCGCGATCGATATCGTCACGATCCAGGGCGTGGTGAAGTTCTAGAGCGCGATCCGTAAGTCTTACTGCGCTCCAATAGGTCGAGTACGATCTCCTCGGAAAAGCGGAATCCACTTTTCCGCATCGCGCTCTAGCCGACGTGGGAGAGAGCTTTCGCTCGATTCTGCCGTTGCGGATTTGCAACGCAAACAAGCCGATCCCACAGGTCGGCGTTGAGCGAACGGCAGAAGTCGATCTCGGCGGCGGTCAGGACCCGTCGCCAATAATCCGTTATGGACTTTGGGCTTCTACGCATGTCGTGGACGCGGCCATGACTCGGTTCGTCTTTGGACGCAGACTTGGTGCCGTACAGGGCACCTATTTTTCGCTCTTCGGATTGACCCAGATCGAGTCCGGCAAAGGCATAGAGCTCTCGGGAAACCGCTATCGGTCGGGCAACGAGCCTGTCGAGATCGACGAAACGAAAATCGACGCCCCGGTCGTGCCAGGCGAGCAACACCGAGTAGATGAGATGCCAGAACATTGCCGCCCCGTAGGCGGCCTCGCCATCGTGCCGGGGGTTGGCGGAGATCCGATCGGAAAATACGAATCCGATCTCGCGCAGACGTTCCGCCAGGTCGTATATGTCATTGTACCTCGTGCCCCAGCTCAGTCTCTTATAGCTTGCCATCGTGGCCAGAGGACTCCTGACCGTTGCTATGACAGGAATACGATGAACTGTAGCCGCCTGCTCCACCAAGAAGCAGGCGAGAGGGTCCTTCCAGATAACCGTCCTCAGAAAAGGATCGAGCCGGCATAAGCGGTAGGTAACCTTGGTGCGGGTGCCGGTTATGTGCCTTTTGGCAAATCTTACCAGCAGGTTGCCGTCGACCTTTCGCACCGGCTTCAGGTCGAGCTCGAGGCGACTGATATTGCGAATGCAGTCGTCGGCTACGTCGCGAGGAAAGTGGCTGGTGCCCGGAATCTCGAACCAGTTCTTGACGGCACGCACGCCGCGCTCGGCGTGCAGAGGCTCGTACAGATACCTGGTGCCCCTGGCAAACCCGAGAAGCTTTCCGACGATTGTGGTGCCGCTTCTGGGCGACCCCGTGACGAGCACGACACGTTTAGGCGACGGCATCGTGTCCCTCCCACGTCCACGCGACGAATCGCCTCGCCCAGAAGTCTGAGATGGCTAGATCCTGGATCGCTGGGAACCGACCGGCCCGCGCTCCGGATTATTCCTGTGCTGCACGGAACGAGCCAGCGAGCCGCCCGGTCGATGGGCGGCGTTGCTGGCGGGTCGCAAGAAATGGCGCCATAAAGTCACAGCCTTGACTGAGGCACGCAGGGCTTAGCCCGACCTGCAGAATCTCCTCAGGGTTCAGCGAGGGCGGTTTTTGGAAGCCGTCGCGTGTGGAGCGGATTCAGGCGAGCGGCTGGGCCCTCAACCGGCTCCACTCGATGGCGATCCGCTCCAGGCGTTTAGGTGTGAAGCGGATTCACGCCACCGACTGGACCCTCGATCACTCGATGGCGATCCGCTCCAGGCGCGGCAGCATGTGCCTGCGCGCTTGCCGGGCCGGAAGCCGACCGATCGGTTGAATCGCCAAACGGGCCGCCGCTTAGCCCTTTGTTAATTATGAAAGAACAGATTTGCCGGGCTCACGACCTGGCGCCCGCCCAGAGGCGCGGGAGTCGATTCGGGGGGAGAGGCCGCATCGAGCGGCCGAGCAACCGAGGCCCTGGCGGAGAGAGAACGAGGTTCGGCAAGCGTCGATGGACAGAGGACCGGACAATAGCGTCCGCCCAGATCGCCAGGACGGGGTGCAAGGTCTGCCTTGGGTGCGGCGTTTCCTGCTGCGCCCTGCCGCCTGGTTCGGCGGCCTGATCCTCGCCGGAACGCTGGCGATCGTGGTCTATGTCGAGATCAGCATCGCCAATCTGCAAGAGGGACTGCCGCTCGAAGTCCTGCGCCAGCAGCGCGACCTCGTCCTCGTCGTCGAGGAGATGGTGGATCTCTTGCGCTCTATCGAAACCCTCGGGCTACGCGAGGGCGAACCCGATCTGGGCCCGACGCTGGACCAGCTCGACGCGGTCGAGAAGCAGGTTGCGATTGTCCGCCACTCCTACAATTTCGACAACCTGATCGGCGCTTCGGCGATACACGCGGTCATGAGCCCGGTGGTGCGGGACCTGAGGCTGTGGCTGACCGAAGGTCTATACGGCTACCCGCCAAACTCGGAACAGGTGCTTACCATTGCCCGCGGGCGAATCATCGACGCACGCCAGCAGGTCAAGCGCCGCTTCGACGAAGCGAACGATGCCGCTCTGGCGGTTCTCGAGCAGGAAGCGCGCGCTCTGGAGCGGTTTCGCGGCAGCCTTCTTGGGGCCGTGCTGTTCGAGGCGGTCCTGGCAGCCCTGCTGATCGTCTCTACCATACGTCAGTATCGGTCTGAGCTGGCAGCGGCGGCGGCCCGCCGACGGTCCCACGACGCGATCGATAGCATCTCGGGCGGGATTGCCATGTTCGATTCTCAGGAGCGACTGGTGCTCTGCAACGAGCGCTATGCCGATCTGCATCCTGGGGCACGTGCGTTGTCGATTCCCGGAACCCGCTTCGAGGAGATCCTGCGGGCCGCCGCGAAGTCGGGCCAGGTTTCGGACGCGACCGGTCGCGAGGACGCCTGGGTCGCCGAGCGGCTCGCGCGCTTCCGCAATCCCGGAAGGGCGCTGGAGCTCGGACTGACAAACGGTCGCTGGTTCCGCGTGACGGAGCGTCGAACCTCCGACGGCGGCGTTGCTGCGATCAGCACCGAGATTACCGAGTCGCGCCGGCGCGAAGAAGATCTGCGGCAGCTGAGCCAGGAGCTGCAACATCGCAACCTGCTTCTCGACGCGGCCCTGGCGAACATGGTGCAGGGGATCGCCATGTTCGATGCGCAATGCCATTTGATCGTCTGCAACCGGCGTTTCCTCCAGCTCTACGATCTGCCGGTCGAGCTGGGGCGGCCCGGTGTGTCGCTGCGCGCAATCCTGGAGGCAAGCGCGGCGGTTCAGAACCTGATCGGCGAGACGGCGAAGGCTGCGGTGCGGCAGGGTCTGGATTTCGCGGCGGCAGAGGAGGAGTCGGAATCCCACGAGAAGCTCACCAATGGCCGTGCGATCCTGATCCGCCGGCGGCCGGTGCCCGATGGCGGGTGGATTGCGACCTATGAAGACATTACGGTGCGCGATCGTGCGGAGCGCGAGCTGCGCGTCGCCAAGGAAGAAGCCGATCTCGCCAACCGCACCAAGTCCGAGTTCTTGGCCAATGTGAGCCACGAACTGAGGACGCCGCTCAACGCGATCATCGGCTTCTCGGAAGTGATCGAGAACGAGTTTTTCGGCCCGATCGGCCAACCGCGCTATCGTTCCTACGTCCAGGACATTCGCCATAGCGGCACGCACCTGCTGAATATCATCAACGACATCCTCGATATCTCGAAGATCGAGGCCGGCAAGCTCGAATTGAGCGAAGAGGACGTGGTAGTGGGCGATGTGCTGCGCTCGGCCGCGCGATTGGTCGAAGAGCGCGCTCAGGCCGCTCGTATCCAGCTCGAGCTGGAGATCGCGGACGACCTGCCGGCGCTGCGCGCCGATGCGCGCGCGCTCAAGCAGATCTTTCTCAATCTGCTGTCCAACGCAGTGAAGTTCACCGAGGCCGATGGCCGGGTCGCGCTGAACGCAGGTCTCGCCGACGACGGCTGCCTGGTGGTGGCCGTCCGCGACACCGGGATCGGTATTGCGGCGGAGGACGTCGCAACCGCCCTGGCGCCCTTCGGGCAGGTCGAATCGGCCTTGAACCGGAAGTACCAGGGAACCGGATTGGGCCTGCCGCTTGCCCAGCGCCTGACCGCGCTCCACGGCGGCGTACTGACGATCGTCAGCGAGCCCGGGAAGGGCACCGAGGCCAGCGTGAGCTTTCCGGCGGCGCGCCTGGCCGTCGGCCGCCAGCAGCGGGCGAAATCGGCGTGAGACCGGCCCAGGCCGGCGGTCCGCAGATGGTTAACGGGTAACGGAATGTTAAGTACGCCCGGGTCAGATTCCCTGAGCGAACCGGCGCCGAAAGCGTTACCAGAAGGGGAGTCGAGTTCCCATGTCGTCTCAGGGAACGATTGTCTTGGCGGAAGACGACGCCAAGCTTCGTAAGCTCTATACTGCGACTTTGAAGGCTGCCGGTTACTACGTGCTCTCCGCTCCCAACGGCGTCGAGGCGCTCAAGTTGCTGGGCACGGTAACGCCGCGTCTTATCCTACTGGACATCATGATGCCGGAAATGAACGGCATCGAGGCCTGCAAGCGGGCCCGCAACGTCGTCGGCAACGACGTTCCGATCCTCTTCCTATCGGCACTCGACCGGCTCGACATTCTTCAGGACTGCCTCTCGGCCGGCGGCGACGACTACGTGATCAAGTCGGACAGCTTGAAGACGCTTCTGGAACGCGTCCAGCACTGGTCCAAGCGTGCCGCCGGCAGAAGCCAGACCATGAACGACCGTCGTGCCAAGGCGCTCAACCAGGTCGCCACCGTCGCCAAGGCGCCCGGGACGGCGAAGCAGGGCGACCTCGGCACCGGCCACGACGGCATCACCGCCGCAGTTGCCAGCTTCGTCGGCCGGGCGCGCGCCCGGGCGCGCAACGGCTTTGGCCAGACCGTCGAAGAGAAGCGCTATCTGCTCGGCTATGCGGTCGGTGCGTTCGAAGGCTGGCCGACCGACGCCAAGACCGGCGACGCGCAGTTCTTCGATCAGCTGGCGGCCGTGCTCCAGACCACCAAGCTGCTGACCGAGGAGGAGATCGCGGACATGATTCGCGCCTTCCGCGAGATGGAGGAGGATCCCTTCTTCAAGACCGGCCGCGACGAAGGCCGCAACGACGCCGCAGCGGCAAGCAGCGACGGCCAGCCCGAAGGGCTACAGAACTTCGATAGTCATTCCGTGAGCACCGCCAAGGGCGGCGATTCGCCGCGTCCCGCGAGCTGAAGGCTCCGCCGTCGCCACCTCAATCGCCGACGAGCACCTCCACCTCGGCCTCCTTCAGTCGCGCTGCGAGCGCTGACGGAGGCGGAGATTCGGTCACCAGGCAATCGATGGCGTCGAGAGCGCAGACCTGGACCGGCGCCTGCATGCCGAATTTGGAGCTGTCGGCCACGACCATGACACGATTGGCGCGCTGCAGCACGGCTTGCGAGAACTCCGCTTCGCTCAAGTGAAAATCCATCAGACCGTCCACCGGATGGATTGCGGCGATCGAGAGGATTGCGGTGTGCGCCCGGAATCGCTCGACGAAGGCGACAGCCGAGGCGCCGAACACCGCGCCATCGTCGGCCCGTAGCTCGCCGCCGGCAAGGTATATCCGGTTGCGCCCGCTCGCCGCCAAGGTACGGGCGATCTCGGTGCAGTTGGTGATGACAGTCAGATCGCTGCGATCGGCCAGCGCACGCGCGACATAGGCCGTCGTCGCTCCGGTGTCGATCATCAGCGATTCGCCGTCGCGAATCTCGTTAGCGGCGCGGGCGGCGATCGCCCGCTTGGCGGCAGCATTACGTGCCAGCCGCTTTTGGAAATCCGGCTCGCGAAAGAAATCCGGCAGGAGGACGCCACCGTGGACCCGCTCGACCAGGCCGCGGCCCGCCATGCCCTTGATGTCGCGCCTGATGGTCTCGTCCGAGACCGCAAGCTCGCTGGCCAGCTCGCCGACCGAGCAGCTGCCGCTCCGGCCAAGAGCCTTCAGGATCGCCGCCTGGCGCGCAGAACGATGCAGGGCTCCCTCCCTTTGGTGTATTTTGTGGGCTTCGGGCCGCGCCCTGTTCGGTTTGACGCGCCTGGACTTTGGAGGGAGTGTGACAAGGGTCCGGCGGGCTGGCAATGTGGAATCTTGTTGGGAAATGTGGTTTTCACTTGACGGCTGCTCCGCTGGCCCGTCCAATTTGACTTGACGAATTGCCGGCCGCTGACGGCGCGCGAATCACGGCGCCGAGAGCAGCGGTCGTGCGGGCCACGGCTGGAGAGCCGCAGTCGGGGCCCCTTGGTGGGGACCAGGGACATTCAGGGAGGCAAACAATCATGATCGCCAGGAAGACAGCTCGTTACGTGACCACGCTTGCCGGTGCAGCGGCCTTGTCGGCTGCGCTTGCCGTACCGCCGGCGGGGGCGGCGCCGGAATCGACCGATCCCATCAAGCTCAGCCTGCATGACTGGACCGGGCAGTTGATCACCACCCAGATCATGGGCGAGGTGCTGAAGTCGATGGGCTACAACGTCGAATACGTCGTCGCCGACTACATCGCCCAGTTCGCGGGACTGGAATCCGGCGACCTGCATATCGCCATGGAGATGTGGGAGACGACCGGCAAGGAAGCGATGGAGGCCTCGCTCGCCACCGGCAAGACGCTCGACCTCGGCGAGACCGGCATGAACGCCGTCGAGGAGTGGTGGTACCCGATCTACATGAAGGAAAAATGCCCGGGCCTGCCGGATTGGAAGGCGCTCAACGCCTGCGCCGAGGCCTTTGCAACCCCGGAGACGGCGCCGAAAGGCCGCTATCTCGGCGGGCCGGTCACCTGGGGCGGCTTCGACGACGAGCGCGCGGAGGCGCTGGACCTGAACTTCGAGGTCGTGCATGCGGGCACCGATGCCGCGCTCTTCGCCGAGATCGAGTCCGCTTATCAGCGCAAGGCGCCGGTGCTGGCCTGGGTCTATACGCCGCATTGGGCGCCGATCAAGTTCGAAGGCGAGTGGGTCGAGTTCCCCAAGTACGAAGAAGCCTGTTACGACGACCCCTCGTGGGGTGAAAACACGACCATGGCCTACGACTGCGGCAAGCCGCGCGGCTGGATCAAGAAGGTCGGCTGGAAGGAGGGCGAAGCCAAGTGGCCGGGCGCCTACCAAGCAGTCCGCAATTTCAAGATCGACAACAAGACCATGGGCAACCTGATCGTTGAGGTCGATCTCGAAGGCAAGCCCATCGAAGAGGTGGTTGCCAAGTGGCTGGCCGACAACGAGGCGGTCTGGAAAAAGTGGACCCAATAGCGCGTCTCCGGGCGAGCGGAGCGGCGTAGCTATCCGGCGGTCGGTCCCAAGAGTTCGGGTCCGGCCTGCCGGCGTTGCGCCGGTGCGCTGAGGGAGGGCTGAGTGGCGTCCAGTAGGGTGGAGGCGCCCGGCCGGCCGGAGCTGCCCGTCGTGGCTGCGGGCGGCGCGGCGGCCGGCGGCACGGGCGAGCGACCGGTCAAGCTCGCCTGCAAGGGACTGTGGAAGCTGTTTGGCTCCGGCGCTGCCGCCTTGCTGACCCGCCACCAGGGCGAGCCGGATGACACTGCCTTGCGCGAGGCGGGCCTGATCCCGGCGGTGCGCGACGCCGCGCTCGAGGTCCATAGCGGCGAGATCTTTGTCATCATGGGACTGTCCGGATCGGGGAAGTCGACCCTGGTGCGCTGCCTTTCGCGTCTGGTGGAGCCCACCGCCGGCCAAGTCTTCTTCGAAGGGCAGGATCTGCTGCGCGCTTCGCCGCGCGAGCTGATCGAGCTGCGCCGCCACAAGATGGGCATGGTCTTCCAGCATTTCGCGCTGCTTCCGCATCTCGACGTGCTGGAAAACGTCGCCTTTCCACTCGAGGTCCAGGGCGTCAAGCGCGCGGCGCGCGAAGCCCGCGCCCGCGAGGTGATCGAGCTGGTCGGCCTCAAGGGACGCGAGCGCAACTTCCCGCGCGAGCTCTCGGGCGGCCAGCAACAGCGCGTCGGCATCGCCCGCTCGCTGGCGGTCGAGCCGGAGGTCTGGTTCCTGGACGAGCCCTTCTCGGCGCTCGATCCGCTGATCCGGACCCATCTCCAGGACGAGCTGCTCGAGCTGCAACGCAACCTCAAGAAGACCATCGTCTTCGTCAGTCACGATCTCGACGAGGCGCTCAAGCTCGGCACGCACATCGCGATCATGGAGGGCGGCGACATCGTGCAGTACGGCGCGCCCGAGGAGATCGTCCTCAATCCGGCCAACGAGTACGTGCGCGAGTTCGTCGCCCACATGAACCCGCTCGACGTGCTGCGCGGCGCCTCCCTGATGACGCCGCTCGGCGCGCTTCGCCGCAGCGGCGACGACATACTGCTCGATCGCGCCGGGCAATTGCGCCTGACGCTGGACGGTGGCGGGGCCCCGGCAGCGGTCGCGATCGACGGCAAGCCGGCGCGCCTCGAGGTCTACCGCGAAGGGGAGGGGGCGCCGTCGGGAGAGACGCCGACCTTCATCGTGGCGCCCACCGACCTGTCGCTGCGCGCGGCGATCGAGCTCAGGCAGATGAGCGGCCAGACCGTGCTGCTGGTCGAGGACGGCCGCTTCGTCGGCCTGTGCGGCGACGAGGAGATCTATCGCGGCATCCTGCGCCAGACCGGCGCGGCCGGCGCCGAGAGCACTGCCTAGTGTCCCGAATCCGAAGTTCGCTCGATTTGGCGGCACGCTCCGTAGCGAGCCTCGGATTCGAAGGACACTAGCAAGTCTATGAATCTAGTGTGGTTCGGTTCGGAAGTTCTCTTACGGACTCGCGGCAGGCAAGAGAGAGAGCTTCCGAACCACCACACTAGGCTTTCTTGCTGCGGCC
>JBOHKJ010000405.1:0-2704 GCA_050728975.1 Kiloniellales bacterium
ATGATGTGGGACAGGATCAGCCCACCCTCGGGTGCTCCGGGAAAGGGTTGCCAGACGCCCAGGATGCAGGCAAGCCCCGTACCGGCGGTCGTCCGGGTCACGGCGTTGCGCGCCACGTCGGCGAACGCCTCTCGGCGTATGGTCCAGAAGCGAAGCGACTGATACCAGCCGGCCAGCACGATCGACACGGGCATGGCCCAGAACCACATCGCGAGGCGTGGCGCGCCCATGAGCGCAGCGATCTGATCGCTGAATACGATCAGGACAAGCCCGAAGCCGAGCGCGAGCGTGGGGCAAAGCATCAAGATGAAGATCAGCAGACAGGCCGCCTGCCGGTCGCGGCGCGGCAACATGAGGGCTGTCTCGTACTGCCCGGTGGCAGCTACGGAGAGCAGGAGGAGAATCGCCGTGTAGGCGGCGAACAGGCCGAAGGCCTCTGGTGAGTACAGATGTGCAATGACCGGGCTGAGGCCGAGGACGATCAGCTGGGCGAGCGCATTGCCTCCACCCAGGGTCATCGCATGACGGGCAAAGCCGACGTCCAGCAGGGGCTGCTTCCCGAGCGCCAGTCCCATCGGCACCCTCTTCGGTCACCGTGCGGCCACGGCAGGCGCCGCGCAGATCGCCGCGGCGATCTCCTCTTGCACCGCCGCGTCGAGATACGGGTGCATGGGCAGGCTCAGCACCTCGGCCGCCGCGAGCTCGGAGTTCGGGCAGCCGCCGTCAGCCACAGGGAAGTCGCGATAGGCGGTCTGCCGGTGCAGTGGCCGGGGATAATAGATCGCGCTCGGGATGCCGTTGGCCGCGAGCCGGACCCTCAGAGCGTCGCGCTCGCGGCTGCGGATGGTGTACTGCGCCCAAGCCGAGGTCGCTGCATCGTCCAGGCGCGGCGTCGCGACCGCGCCGGCCAGCAGGGTCGCATAGCGCTCCGCAACGCGCTGGCGGGCGTCGATCTCGTCCGCGAAGATCTCGAGCTTGGTAAGCAAGATGGCCGCCTGCAGCGTGTCGAGGCGCGCGTTCATGCCGATGCGGACGTTGTCGTACTTGTCCTCGCCCTGCCCGTGGACGCGCAGCGAGCGCATCGCCGCCGCGAGCCCGGCATCGTCGGTGAACACCGCACCGCCGTCGCCGTAGCAGCCGAGCGGCTTGGCCGGAAAGAAGCTCGTGGTGCTCAGCCGGGCGAGAGTTCCGACCTTGCGGCCGCGCAGGCTCGCGCCGAAGCTCTGCGCCGCATCGGCCACGACCCAGAGCCCGTGCGCCTCGGCAACCTCGTGGATCGCGTCATAGTCGGCGGGCTGGCCGAACAAATCGACAGGGATTACGCCGACGGGTCTGAGGCCGGCGCGCCGCGCGGCGCGGATTCCGCCCTCCAACCCGCCCGGATCGAGATTGAAGCTGTCCGGGCAGATTTCGACGAACACCGGCACGGCGCCCAGCCAGGGGACGACCTCGGCGGTTGCCGCGAACGTGAAGGCGGGGACCAGGACCGCATCGCCTGGCTGCACGCCGATCGCCATCAGGGCGAGCGCCAGGGCATCCGTGCCGTTCGCGCAGGCGATGGTGTGCTGTGCGCCGCAGAACGCGGAAAGCCCGGCCTCGAGCTCGGCGACCTCGGGACCCATGATGTACTGCCCGTGCGCAAGCACGCGGGCCAGAGCCGCATCCAGCCGATCACTGATGCGCGCCTGCTGGGTCTCCAAATCGATGAATGGAATCACCGACCGCATGCTCACAGTTCCTTATCTGCTTTCAGTGTTAGGAGACCAAACCATGCGTTGCGGCCACGGACATCATGGCACGAACTCAAACGGACCTATGTCCATGCCATGCCCTTGCGGCCGTGGCACGCGATCATAGTCAACGATGGCCTCGCCTGTCCGCGTACCCCGGTCGATCGCGGGCGAATCGGCCGTCAGGTGATAATCGCCGTCGCCGTCTGGATCATAGTGCACGAAGCCCGGTAGGGCGGCCACCGTACCCGAATGGCTGAGGCCGTTCTGGAGGCTCCAGTCCTGCTGGTTCGCGAACACGAGATTGTGCGCGTAAAGATTGTTTGTGCCAGTTATGCCGAGCTCTTCTATGCCGATGCCTTTATTGTCATAGACAATGTTGTTGATCACCCTGATATGATCGGCGGGCTTGTTCGGATCGTCGAAGTAGGGGCTGTCACCGGCCCCCCCGCCGATGCCACCCTTGGCATTGTTGAAGACAAGATTATTAGCAATCGTAATCCTTAACGGTGCGTGCCAGAAGTGGATCCCCCAGCCAGAAACCCGAAAGACGATGTTGTTCACGATACGTCCGCCTTCGTGCGTATGGTAGATACCGTGCACGCGCGAGCAGGCATTCGGGAACTCGCCTATGTCGTGGACCAGGTTACGGAAGATGTCGGTGTTGATCGCCGTGTACTCCGCCGCACTGATACCGGCGCCCCCGTTGTCCGTGCAGCCCGGCGCGGGGATGTGATGCACGTGGTTGCCGACGATGCGTACATGCGACCCGTGATTGCTGATTCCGACAGCACCGGTCCCGGTCACATCGAACCCTTCGATATCGACGTAGCTCCCGGTGTTATCCCAGCTCTCGTGCGTGCCTGAGCCCCTCGTTCGGATCTTGGCGCCCCAGGTAACCTCCGAAACGTAGCGGATCCGTGCTGTTGCCGTCCCCGATGCGGAGGTCTCGATTGTCTCAGGGTAGACTCCGG
>JBOHKJ010000406.1:0-27452 GCA_050728975.1 Kiloniellales bacterium
AACAACCCCAGGCCATAACCCAAAAGGCCATAACCCAAAGCCGCCCCAGCAAAGAAACCGCCCGCGGCTACCCAAGCCCGCCGCCCGCGAATCCCTTCCAATTTTTCCAACTTGTCAAACAACAGGCACGGCCGGGCACCGAGACACCCAGTCCGTGCGGCGGGGGCGGCTTATACGTCGGCCCGCCAGGGGTGTCAAATGCTTTATGGCAGCGACGTCGGGGGGGCTTTCGCCCGCCATCCGATCCTCTCGCCAAGCCACGGGGACTCCTCGTCTTTGAAGCCCTTGCTTGTTGACAAAAGAGCGCTCTCACCGCAGCTTACATGGTTAACGGCGGTTGCCCCGCAAGGGGGCTTTGGCGCTAACGCTTTCTTTGCCAAACACCGCCTAGATTGGCTGGGCATTGCGGGGGCGATGCCCGGATCGTCCAAAGGGGGGCCGCGACCAGCAATGCCGACCAGCTCGGGGGGATTCCAGCTCGGACCCAGCGCCAGGATGGCCGTTCTCACAACTGCACTTGTCTTGCCGCTACTGGGGAGCGCCGCCCTGGCCATCTGGCCCGAGGGGTCACTCACCGATAGGCCACTCCCGCCCGCGGATCTCGAGGCCGAGTCCGGCTACGAGCTGCAGTTGGCGGCGGCGGCGCCGCTGCCGCTCGACGCGATCGAGACCGAACTCGCGCCGATCCAGCCGGTGGTACAGACCGCCCTGCCGCAGGTCCTCACCGTCAGTCGTGGCGACACGCTGGCCGCACTCTTGAACCAGGCTGGTATCGAGCCTTCAGAGGCCCACCAGGCCATTACAGCGCTCAAGGCGGTCTACAGCCCACGGCGCCTCCAGATCGGCCAGCAGATTCGTCTCACGCTCGCTCCCGAAGGCGACCCGAACGGGCGCCTTCTCTCGCTGTCGCTGCAGCCCAGCGTCGAGCAGGAAGTCCAGGTCGCCCGAGCCGAAGCAGGTCGCTTCGAAGCGCGCGCTATCGACCGCCCCCTGTCGCGCGAGCTGACGATCTCCTCCGGTATCATCACCTCTTCGCTGTTCGAGGCCGGCAATGACGCCGAAGTTCCGATGCAGGTGCTGCTCGATCTGATCCGCACCTACAGTTTCGACGTCGACTTCCAGCGCGATATCCAGCCGAGCGACAGCTTCGAAGTCCTCTATGAACAGTTCGCCGACGAGGACGGAGAGATCGTAAAGACCGGCGAGATGCTCTATGCGTCGCTGACGCTCTCCCAGGAAGAGATCGCGCTCTATCGTTACACACCGAAGAGCGGCGTCACCGACTACTTCAACTCGAAAGGCCAATCGGTCCGCAAGACGCTGATGCGCACGCCGATCGACGGCGCGCGACTCTCCTCCGGCTACGGCATGCGCCACCATCCGGTCCTCGGCTATACCAAGATGCACCGCGGCATCGACTTCGCCGCGCCGACCGGCACACCGATCTATGCCGCCGGCGACGGCGTCGTCGAGCGCGCCGGGCGCTTCGGTGCTTACGGCAACTACATCCGCTTGCGCCACACCAACTCCTACGGCACGGCCTACGCGCACTTGAAAGGGTATGCCAAGGGCATCAAGGCCGGCGCCCGCGTGAAACAGGGTCAGGTGATCGCCTACGTCGGCACCACCGGCCGCTCGACCGGCCCGCATCTCCACTATGAGGTGCTGGTGAGTGGCAAGCAGGTCAACCCGACGTCGCTCAAGCTGCCGAGCGGCGAGAATCTCAAGGGCAAGGAGCTCGTAGCCTTCAAGGCCGCGATCGCGAAAGTCGATGCGCTGCGCGCTCGGCTGAATCCTACCTTGATGGTGCGGGGCGATTGCGTCGTCGAGCAGGGCAGCGCCGATCCCGACGCGCGACCCGCTCCTGGCTGCTGACCGAAGCCCCTACCACCTTATCCCAGGCGCTTTGAAGCGATCGGCAGCCCGGCGTCGTTCGAGCGCAGCGTCACATTCGAGGGCGACCAGAAAGCGGAAGCGTCCGCACTGCGCGCAACGCGACGGGCCGAGCTTACGCGGCTTCCACCAAGCGATCGTTGATCGCAAGACGGCCGTCGCGAGCGCTCACTCGCACCTTGTCGCCGTCGCCGATTTCGCCCAGGAGAATCATTCCGGCCAAGGGATTCTGCAGCTCGCGCTGGATCACCCGTTTCAGCGGTCGGGCCCCATAGACCGGATCATAGCCCTTGTCGGCGAGCCAGGCCCTGGCCGTCTCGTCGAGCGCCAATGCGATCTTGCGCTCGGCCAGCAACCCGGTCAGCCGCTCTATCTGTATATCGACGATCGCCGTCATCTCGTTGCGGGTCAGGCGATGGAATAGCAGGATTTCGTCGAGCCGGTTCAGAAACTCCGGCCGGAAGGCTTGGCGAACCCTTTCCATCACCGGCCCGCGCACGGCCTCGCTGTCCTGGCCCTCGGGTTGGTTAGCGAGAATCTCGCCGCCCAGATTCGATGTCATGACGATCAGCGTGTTGCGGAAATCGACCGTGCGGCCATGCCCATCGGTCAAACGGCCGTCGTCGAGCACCTGCAGCAGCACGTTGAAGACGTCGGGGTGCGCCTTCTCGATCTCGTCGAAGAGGACCACCTGATAGGGCCGGCGGCGCACCGCCTCGGTGAGCGCACCGCCTTCCTCATAACCAACGTAACCCGGCGGCGCGCCGATCAGGCGCGCGACAGCATGCTTCTCCATGTATTCGGACATGTCGACACGCACCATCGCGGCCTCGTCGTCGAACAGGAACTGGGCGAGCGCCTTGGTGAGCTCAGTCTTGCCAACGCCGGTCGGCCCCAGAAACAGAAACGAGCCGATCGGTCGATTGGAATCCTGAAGACCGGCGCGCGCCCGGCGTACCGCGTTGGCGATGGCGACGATTGCCTCTTTCTGGCCGGTCACCCGGCCGCTCAGCTTCTGCTCCATCTGGAGCAGCTTGGTGCGCTCGCCTTCCAGCATCTTGTCGATCGGAATCCCGGTCCAGCGCGAGACGATGGCGGCAACCTCGACCTCGGTGACCTCCTCATTCAGCATGCCTTGGTCGTGGGCGGCCTCGGCTTTGCCGAGCGCCTTCTCCAGGTCGGGAATCACGCCATACATCAGCTCGCCGGCGCGGTCCAACCGCCCCTCGCGGCTAGCGATCTCGAGCTCGCTGCGTGCCTGATCCAGCTTTTCTTTGATCTTCTGCGCGCCCGCCAACAATTCTTTCTCCGCCTGCCAATTTGCGGTCTTCTCTTGGGTGCGATCTTCGAGTTCTTCGATCTCGCCGTCGAGCTTCTCCAGGCGCTCGCGCGAAGCCTTGTCGCTCTCCTTTTTCAGCGCCGCCTGCTCGATCTTGAGCTGGATCAAGCGCCGATCGAGCTCGTCGATCTCCTCGGGCTTGGAATCGACCTCCATGCGCAGCCGGCTCGCCGCCTCGTCGATCAGATCGATCGCCTTGTCCGGCAGGAAGCGGTCAGTGATGTAGCGGTTGCTAAGCGTCGCTGCCGAGACGATCGCCGAATCGGTGATCCGCACCCCGTGGTGCAGCTCGTATTTCTCCTTGAGCCCGCGCAGGATCGAGACGGTCTCCTCGACACTTGGCTCGTCGACGAAGACTGGCTGAAAGCGACGCGCCAGCGCAGCGTCCTTTTCGATGTGCTCGCGGTACTCGTCGAGCGTTGTAGCGCCAACGCAGTGCAACTCGCCGCGCGCCAACGCCGGCTTCAACATGTTGGAGGCGTCCATCGCGCCTTCCGCTTTGCCCGCGCCGACCAGCGTGTGTAACTCGTCGATAAAGACGACGATCTCGCCGCTGGCCGCCGCGATCTCCTGCAGCACCGCCTTGAGGCGCTCCTCGAATTCGCCGCGATACTTGGCGCCGGCCACCATAGCGCCGAGGTCGAGCGCCATCAGTCGGCGCTCCTTCAACGATTCCGGCACGTCGCCCTTGACGATGCGCTGCGCCAGGCCTTCGACGATCGCGGTCTTGCCGACGCCCGGCTCACCGATCAGCACCGGGTTGTTCTTGGTTCGCCGCGAGAGAACCTGGATGGTTCGGCGAATCTCCTCGTCCCGGCCGATGACCGGATCGAGCCTGCCCTCGCGCGCGACGGCCGTGAGATCGCGAGCGTACTTCTCGAGCGCGTCGAAGGTATCTTCGGCACTCTGGCTCTCGGCCTTCCGACCCTTGCGGAAATCGTTGATGGCGGCGTTCAGGGACTGCGGCGAGGCACCGGCGTCCGTCAGCGCGCGGCCCGAGGGGCTGTCCCCGTCCAGCCCCAGAGCCTGGAGCAGGCGCTCTACGGTGACGAAACGATCGCCGGCCTTGTCGGCCAGCTTTTCGGCCTCCTCGAAAACCCGTGCCAAGTCTGGTGTGAGATAGACCTGTCCGGCGCCGGAGCCTTCCACCTTCGGCAGCCTATCGAGGGCAGCGTCCACCGCAGCCGTCACGCGCGCTGCGTCGCCGCCGGCCGTGGCAATCAGCTTTGCCGCGAAACCTTCGCGATCTTCGAGCAGTGCCTTGAGGAGATGTTCCGGTGTGAAGCCCTGGTGGCCGCGCCGCAGCGCCAAGCCCTGGGCGGCCTGGAGAAATCCGCGCGCCCGTTCAGTGAAACGTTCGAGATTCATTTTCCCGTGCCCTCCTCGTCCGCAGCCGTAGCCTGCCGACGACGATGCTTGTCTCCGAGCGGCCTCCGTTTGGGCGATCTTCCGCTGCCGCTTGGCCCGCGGACCCGACCAGCCACCGCTCACGCCAGGGCATCGAGCCCCTGCCTCCGCTATATGGGAAGAGCAGAAAGGCGAGACAAGAACAAGACCCCACCTTGGCGCTGAAGGCTTATCCTGGCAACAGCATCGATTGACAGCCGCCAAAGGCGGGGGGTTAGCTCATGGCGCGCCGCGCCCCCGCGCGTCACTGCAAAGGCGCCCCTGCCGATGACTGCAACCGTCGCAGAGATCTGTCGCTATCCGGTCAAGGGTCTGAGCCCCGAGACCCTCCAGGACGTAATGCTGATGCCGGGCTGCGGCCTGCCTCACGATCGCCGCTTTGCCGTCGCCCACGGAAGCGACAGCAGCCGCCTCTTCACTCTAGTCGAGAACGAGCGCCTGGCGCAGCTCCGCGTCCGCTTCGAAGAGGAAAGCGGTCATCTCACCATTCTGCGCGCCGGCAAGCCGGTGGCGCGGGCCGAGGTCGATGCAGGCCACGGCCGCCTGGTGATCGACCAGTTCCTGGCCGGTTTCCTCGCCGGCCAGGCACACGGCGCGCCACGCCTGCTGTCGGGCCGCGGCAACGGTTTTACGGACATGGACCCGAGGCTGATATCGCTTGTCAATCTCGCCAGCGTCGCCGATCTCGAGCGGGTAATGCGAGTCCCAGTCCATCGCCATCGCTTCCGCGCCAATATCTACTTCGAGGGTGCGGGGGCGTGGGTCGAAAACGACTGGGTCGGTCGCGAGATCTCGCTCGGAACGGCGCGCCTCAAGGCGGTCGAGCCGATTGCGCGCTGCGGGGCTACCAATGTCGATCCCGAGCGTGCGCTGCGCGATCTCAACGTGCCCCTTGCGCTCAAACGCGGATTCGGCCACGTGACGCTGGGCATCTATGCCGAGGTGCTGTCCGAAGGTGGGGTCCGGCCCGGCGATCCGCTCGTCATCGCGGGCTGATCCCGACGTCTCCTAGACGTTGACAGGTTTCTTGTCGCTCCCGCCATCTTCGGGCTCGTTCTCCGCGCCGCCATTGCCGTCACGGGGGCGCCGCCGCGGACGCTGATGATTATTCTGTGGGCGCTGGTCCTGCTGTGCCGCCTGCGGTTCCGTTCGCCGCTCCTGCGGCTCTGGACGCTGCTCGTCGGGCTGCTGCATGTCGGGGCCGTTCGCATAGCGCTCGTGCCCTTCGCCGCCGTGACCGCGATAGCCGCCGTCGCGGGGGCCGTCGGGTCCGTTTTGGCGATTCCGCTGGGCATCCTGGCCATTCGCCCGCGGATCGGTGCTGTCATTGATGATGCGAAAATAGTGCTCGGCATGCTGGAAGTAAGCCTCGGCCGAGATTCGGTCGCCGGCCGAAGTGGCGTCTCGTGCGAGCGCCAGATACCTCTCGTAGATCTGATGAGCGTTTCCTCGGATACGCCCTTCAGGCCCACTGCTGTCGAAGTTATGCCCGCGCTGCCCACCACCGCCGCCATGGTGATGTTGCTTGCGATTGGGCCGCCCGCGCGGCCGCCGTCCGCTATTACCTGGTCTCATGACTCGCTATGTTTTGTCTTGACGGAATGCCTTGAACCCTCGCAAGCGTGCCAGAACTCTGGCCTATAAGCTTGCGCAAGCTGCTCGCCACGGACACGCTATAGGAAGTCTGTGGGGTGTCCCCCCCGGGGACACGGGAGCTCTCGGCTCAACGATCCAAAAGTAGTGGGGATCGCTCTTCTTTCCAACCTTTTTTTTAGTCCACAGTTACTACCGAAGTCCTACCAGCAGGCAGCGCTCGCGGCCGCCCAGGTCGGACGCCGACCCGAGAGTCTCCAGGCTCTCGTTCTTAAGGATTTCCGCCACCCTGGCACCCTGCCCTGCCCCGATCTCGAGCGCTGCCAAGCCGCCCCTCGCCAAAAGGCGTGGCAGTTCCTGCGCGATTCGACGATAAGACCCCATACCGTCGGCCCCGCCGTCTAGCGCGGGCCGAGGATCGAAGCGTGCGACCTCCGGCTCCAGGCGATCCACCTCTGCGGTCGGGATATAGGGCGGATTGGCGACAATCAGGTCCCAAGGGCCCGCCAGCGCCGCCGCCCAATCACCGGCGACAAACCGTGCCCGCTCGGCCAGACCGAGCAGCTCGGCATTCGCAGCGGCGACCGCAAGCGCCGCCGGATCGCAATCGACGCCAAGCCCCCGTGCGTTGGGCAACGAATGCAGCAGCGCCAGCAGGAGGCAGCCGCTGCCAGTTCCGAGATCCAGGATGTGGAGCGGAGCGGCGCGATCCTCGGTTCGTAACAACACCACTTCCACCAGGGTCTCGCTGTCGGGCCGGGGATCGAGGGTCGCCGGCGAGATGGCGAAGGGAAGCGACCAGAACTCGCGCCGACCCAGGATGCGTGCAGTCGGTTCGCGCGACCGGCGCCGCCCCAACAGGATGCGAAATCTCGCCACGGCTTCCGTTGGCGCCGAACGCTCTGGGTCGAGCGTCACGTACTGCGGCGCTATGTCGAGCGCCGCCGCGAGGAGAAGGCGCGCATCGAATCGCGGCTGCTCGACGCCGGCCGCGGAAAGCTCGGCCGTCGCGGCGGCAAGCAGCTCGCCGACCGTAGCGGTTGACGTCGCGCCCTGGCGGGCCTGAATCGTCACGCTCATTGCAGCGCTGCCAAGCGCTCTGCCTGGTCCTCGGCAATCAGCGCGTCGACGATCTCGTCGAGCGCTTCGCCTTCCATAACGCGATCGAGCTTGTAGAGCGTCAGATTGATGCGATGGTCGGTGATCCGCCCTTGAGGAAAGTTATAGGTGCGGATGCGCTCGGAGCGATCGCCGCTGCCAACCTGGCTCCTGCGGGCCGCGGCACGCGCGTCCTCCTGGGCCTGACGTTCCAGGTCGTAGAGCCTCGCGCGCAGCACCTTGAGCGCCTTGGCCTTGTTCTTGTGTTGCGATTTCTCGTCCTGGCAGATCACCACCATGCCGCTCGGGATGTGAGTCACGCGCACCGCGCTGTCGGTGGTGTTGACCGACTGCCCGCCTGGGCCGCTCGAGCGGTAGACGTCGATGCGCAGGTCTTTGTCCAGAAGCTCGATGTCGACCTCCTCGGCCTCCGGCAGCACGGCGATCGTGGCGGCAGAGGTGTGGATTCTGCCACTGCCCTCGGTGACCGGCACGCGCTGCACCCGGTGGACGCCGGATTCGAACTTGAGCCGGGCGAAGACGCCACGCCCCGAGATCAGCGCGCTCGCCTCCTTGAGACCGCCGAGACCGGTCTCGCTCATCGACAGAATCTCGAAACGCCAGCGGCGGCCCTCGGCGTAGCGCTGATACATGCGCAAGAGCTCCGAGGCGAAGAGAGCCGCCTCCTCGCCACCGGTCCCGGCGCGCACCTCGAGAATGGCGTTGCGCTCGTCGGCCTCGTCCTTCGGCAGCAGCAGGACTTTGAGTTGCTGCTCGATCTCCGGGACCGTCTCCTTCAGCGCGTAGTACTCCTCCTCAGCCAGCTTGCGCATCTCCGGCTCGGCTCCCTGGTCGGCCATCATCTCGGACAGCGATTCCATCTCGCCCTCCGCCTTGTGGAGCGCGCGGATCTGCTCCACCACCGGGCCGAGGTCGGAATACTCTTTCAGTAGGCGTGTATAGTCTGGGGAGCCGGGCTTGGGATGCTGGTTGACCAGTTCGCCCAGCTCGGCGTGGCGGCCCAATACGCGGTCCAGCTTGCTGTCGAGACCAGTGTTGCTCACCTAATCGTCCTCCTCGCGCCCCGGCTTGTGCGTCCGCCCGAGAAATTCGTCAAGCGTCGGCTCCGCGCGGCCGGTCAGTCGAAACAGGCGCATTAACGCCGCTTCGAGCTTGGCCGCCTCCGCGGAGTCGCGGGCCGCCGCCTCCCGCAGGACCGCGCTCGGGTCGTGCAGCAGGCGGCCGAGCAGTAGGCGTGTCGCCGTTTTGGTGTCGAGGCGCCGGTCCGCCAGGACCTCTTCGCGCAAAGCCTCGACATGGCGCCGCAGTGCCGCCAGGGCCGGTCCCGCGGCCTGGGCTCCGGCGCGCTGTTCGAAGGCCGCCAGCTCTTCGCGAATCATGCCCCAGGCGGCGGCGCGCCCGGCCTCGCGGCCACTACGCCCGGCATCCGCGATCCGCTCCAGATCTTCGAGGCGGTAGACGAAGGCGCCGTCGAGATCGTTGACCCGCGCCTCGACATCTCCCGGCAGTGCGACATCGATGAAGAGAACCGGTTGCCGCTGACGCGCTCTCAGCACGCGACTGGCCAACGCGACGGTAATCGGGGTTTCCTCTCGCGATAGGGCGGTTACCACGATCTCCGCTGCGGCCAGCGCCTCTTCCATCTCCTCCCAGGGACGTAGATGCCCGCCGAGCTGGCGCGCGGCCAATGCCGCGCGTTGTCGGTTGGGGTGAACCACGGTTAGGTGCCCGACGCCGCCGTCCTTCAGGTCCCGGGCAAGGAGCTCGGCCATCTCGCCGAGACCCAACACCACCGCCCGACAGTCGTCCAAATTGCCATGCAGGTCGCGCGCGACCCGCAGCGCGGCCGAGGAGAGTGAGACCGGTCGCTCCGCCAGAGCGGTCTCGCGCCGAATCCGCTTGGCCGCCGCGTAACTGCCTTGGAGGGCCGCCTCCAACAGTGGCCCGATCAGGCCGGCAGCCGCAGCAGCGCGGTGACTGGCCTTGAGCTGGCCGAGGATGCTGGGCTCGCCCAGCACTTCGCTGTCGAGCGAGGCGGCGACCCCGAAGAGATGCTCCAACGCGGCCTGGCCGCTCTTGCGGTAGTGCTGGGCGGCGAGGTCCTCGGGCGTGATGCCGATCTCCGTCGCCAGCAGCGTTAGCAGGATGTCGGCGGTTGCCGCTGGATCGCGTGCCACCGCCAGCAGCTCGAGCCGCTCGCAGGTGGCGATCGCCAGCCCCTCGCCGACCTTCGCTGCGGACAACGTGGAGAGAAAGCGGCCGACGTCGAGATCGTCGACGAAGAGCTCGCCGGTCAAGGCGGCGGTCGCCGAGCGGCGTGACAAACCAACAAGGAGCAGCTGCGACAGCGAATGGGGGGGACCGGCCATGCCGCCCGGTCCCGCTAGCGGTGGCGGGCGAGGCGATCGGCCAGCGCGTCGAGCGGAACTTGTTCCTGTGCACCGCTGTCGAGATCGCGCACCATTGCCGACCTGGACGCCAGCTCTTCCCCGCCCAGCAGGATCGCCGCACGGGCGCCGATCTTGTTGGCCCGCTTCATGCGCTTGCCGAGGTTGCCGGAATAGGTCAGCTCGACCGTGAAGCCGCCGCGCCGCAGGCGCTCGGCCAGCAACAGCGCTTCGCGCTCGGCTTCTACACCGATCGGCACGATGGCGATTGGGCGCGGCGCGGCCGGCGTTTCCTTCAACAGCATCGCAAGCCGCTCAACCCCCGCCGCCCAGCCGATTCCGGCGGTGGGGGCGCCGCCCATCAGCTCGATCAGCCCGTCATAACGTCCGCCGCCAAGCACCGTGCCTTGCGCGCCCAGCGCGTCGGTTACGAATTCGAACGCGGTGTGGGTGTAGTAGTCGAGCCCGCGCACTAGCCGCGGGTTCTCCCGGTAGGCTATGCCGAGCACATCCAGGCCGCGCTTTACCTCGTCATAGAAGTCGCGACTCGCGCGATTGAGGAAGTCGGCGAAGAGCGGCGCGCCGGCGACGACCTTGCGGTCACTGCGATCCTTGGAATCGAGGATGCGCAGCGGATTGCGCTTCAGCCGATCGCGGCTGTCGTCGGAAAGCTCGTTCTCGTGCATCTCGAAATAACCCACCAGAGCCTCGCGGTAGGCGCGCCGGCTTTCTGGGTCCCCCAGCGTGTTGAGTTCCAGCGTCACAGTCCCGTCGAGATCGAGCGCGTCGAGGATTGCCGCACCGAGCGCGATCACCTCGACGTCGCCGAGCGGCTCGGCCACGCCCAGTAGCTCGACGTCGATCTGATGGAACTGGCGCTGGCGGCCCTTCTGCGGCCGCTCGTGGCGGAACATCGGCCCGCTGTAGAAGACCTTGAGAGGCAGTTGTTGCGTCAGACCATTGGAGATGAGAGCGCGCGCGACGCCTGCAGTCGCCTCGGGACGCAGCGTGATGCTCTCTCCCTCCTTCATGGCGAAGGAATACATCTCCTTGGTCACCACATCCGAAGTCTCGCCCAGGGTGCGTTTGAAAACCTCGGTGAACTCGAAGACCGGCGTCGACATCTCCAGGTAGCCGTAACGCTCAGCCAGCGTGTGCGCGGTCTCCACCACCTTGCGGTGGCGGCGCATCGCTTCGGGCAGGAGGTCGTGCGTGCCGCGAACCGGCTGCAGGGCTGCCAAGAGAGGCTCCGGTGGCTTGCTAGGAGGCGGCGCGGTGCGGCGGCCGGGCCCCGCCGTTCGCCTCGGCGGCCTGCTCCGCTTCGATCTCGGCCGCCTTCTTCTCGATCAGGCCGACCAGGTGATCGACGATGTTCTCGTTCTTCAGGCGGTGGTTCGGCAGGCCATTGACGTAGACCTGATGGGTGCCGGCACCGCCGCCGGTAAAGCCGATATCGGTTTCGCGGGCCTCGCCCGGCCCGTTGACCACGCAGCCGATCACCGAAACGGTCATCGGCGTGGTGATGTGGGCGAGCCGGCCTTCCAGCACCTCCACGGTCTTGATGACGTCGAACTGCTGACGCGCGCAGGAGGGGCAGGAGATCACGTTCACGCCGCGATGGCGCAGATTGAGGCTTTTCAGCAGATCGAAGCCAACCTTGATCTCCTCAACCGGGTCGGCCGACAGCGAGACCCGCACGGTGTCGCCGATGCCCGACCACAACAGCATGCCAAGCCCGACCGACGACTTGATGGTGCCGCTGCGCAGGCCGCCAGCCTCGGTGATGCCAATGTGGAGCGGATAGTCGCAAGCCTCGGCCAGGCCCTGGTAGGCGGCGACGGCCAGGAACACGTCGGAGGCCTTGCAGGAGATTTTGAACTCGTGGAACCCCTCGTCCTCGAGGATGCGGATGTGGTTGAGAGCGCTCTCGACCATCGCCTCTGGACAGGGCTCGCCGAACTTTTCCAGCAGGTCGCGCTCCAGTGAGCCGGCGTTGACGCCGATCCTCATCGAGCAGCCGTGGTCGCGGGCCGCCTGGACGACCTCCTTGACGCGAGCGCGCGCGCCGATGTTGCCCGGGTTGATGCGCAGACAGGCCGCGCCGGCCTTGGCGGCCTCGATCGCCCGCTTGTAGTGAAAGTGGATGTCGGCAACCAGCGGCACCGTCACCGCCTTCACGATCTCCGGCAGCGCATCGGTCGAGTCCTCGTCGGGACAGGAGACCCGCACGATGTCGGCGCCGGCCGCCTCCAGCGCTTCGATCTGGGCGATGGTCGCCTTGGCATCGCTAGTCAGGGTATTGGTCATCGACTGGACGGTGATCGGCGAATCGCCGCCCACCGGCACGGAGCCGACCATGATCAGCCGGGATTTGCGGCGGTGGATGTCACGATAGGGGCGGACGCTCATGATTCCGGCTCGCGGGGCTGCGGCTGAGGCAGGGCCAAGGCCGCCGAACGCGGCCCCGTTACAGTTCCTGGAGACCCTTCGTAGGGTCGGGCTCCTCTAGAGCGGAAGATGCGCCGAACGCGCCGAAACTTCAAGGTGGCCGGGCCCTAACCCGCAGCCAGCGGCGCCTAGGCAGCCGGCTTTCAGCGGCTATAGGCCGTGCCGTCGAGGAGCCGTTGGGGATCGAGCTCGATTTCACGCCTGACCGAGCCGACCGGGCCGAGCGGTGCGAGCGTGCGGCCATCGACCACGATCTTCAGGCCGCCGGCATTGCCGGTCAGCAGAGTGATGCCAGGCTGGTCGGGAACCAAGTAACTGTCGCCGGCGCGCAGCACGCGGGTCAGGAGCAGGTTGCGGTCGGCATCCTGGATTTGCACCCAGGCATCCTGGGTCGCCCGCACCACGACGCGGGCATTGCGATTGGTTTCGCCGTAGACCCGCGGAACATCCTCGCCGGTGAAGTCCTCGGGCGTAGTCGAGCCGCCGCTGCCAGCCGGAACCGCTGGGATTCCGCTCTCCTCGATCTCAGCTGACGGGGGCTCGATGTCGGTGGCACCGGGCGGGAGCATGGCGCCGCTGTCGCCGCTGGAAAGCGGAGTCTGCTGGTCGGCCGGCGCGCCGAAGATGTCGGGCAGCGTCGAGGGGGTGGGGGACGGCGACGCCGGGCTGGATTCCGGCAGCGATCTGTTGGCCATCTCGGCCGCGTCCGCAAGCGTCGGCGAGGCCGTCTCAGGCTCGGGCGGCGTCAGCGCCGTTTCGGGATTCGCCGGGGCGGCCGGCTCCGGCGCTTCGGCGACGGCAGCGCTTGCGCTCGACTCGGCGGCCGGTGGCCGAGTGGGGGTGGATGTCGGTTCGAGCGCCGGCTCCGGCGCTGGTGTCGACATAGCAACTCCAGGCTCGTTCGAGGCCGGGGCGGCGCCTTGAGGTGCGGCAGACTCCCCACTCCGCGCCTGGGTCTCGCCGCCGGCAGTAGCCCCAGGCGGAGTCTCGGCGGCATCGTCGCGGCCGGTAAGGCTACGGATCGATTCGGCGACGCTGGGGATCAGGTCGCCAACGTCTTTCCCCTGATTCGAAAGGTACATCCACCCGCCGTAGACGACGCCGGCCAACAGCACCGAGATCAGAATGATCGCACCGCCGGGAATCTTCTTCTCCGGCACCGCGCTCGGAAAGACCAAGTTGGTCTTGCGCTCCAGCCCGTGAACCTCGTCCTTGAAGCGGCGCAGGATCTCGTCGGTGTCGAGACCGAGAAAATCCGCATAAGCGCGCACGAAGCCAATTGCGTAGGTCGGCCCCGGGAGCTTCTCGAACTGTCCGG
Organism: Kiloniellales bacterium; assembly: GCA_050728975.1. GTDB lineage: Bacteria > Pseudomonadota > Alphaproteobacteria > Kiloniellales > JBOHKJ01 > JBOHKJ01. The sequence continues at coordinate 13,505 of JBOHKJ010000406.1, forward strand.
CTTCGATGGCTTCAAGGTAGACGTGGCGGATGCGCAGGCCGGCCGAAACGCTTTTCAGGTCCTGACCAAAGGCTTCGCGGGCGCGGCGCAGGGTGGTTCCCACCCGCTCTCCGCCCACGACGAGCTGCGGGCCGTCCTTGCGGTCCCTCTCGTGGTCGCGCTGGGCCGCCAGTGGCATGCAGGCCTTTCCTCGGATCCCCGGATTCGGCCGGCCAGCGGCGACCGGGGCGCTGTTCCGCACAATCTTTAGGTTTTTAGAGTTACCAAAGATTTAACAAAGGGCAACCATGGGATTCCGACTGCCGGCCCTGAGGGCGGGACGAGCAGGCCTAGACGGCAATCCCGTGATCCCGAGCATAACCGCTCAAACGGCCGCGCAAGCTGTGGTCCGGGAGCTCGATCAGCCTCTCGACGAAGGCGGTCAGCGGCTCCACCTCCAGGCTGCGTATCAGGGAGCGGATGCCGGCCACCCGCGAGGGGGCCATGGAGAGCCTGCGGAAGCCGCAACCGATCAGCGCCATGGCATCGATCGGCTGGCCCGCCATCTCGCCGCAGAGTGTGAGCTCCTTGCCGGCCGCCAACGCCTGGCGCGCGACCTCGCGCAGCAGGGAGAGCGCCGGCGGCGACAGGGGATCGTAGCGCCGCGCCAGCTCCGGCACGCCGCGATCGCTGGCGAAGAAGAACTGAAACAGATCGTTGCTGCCGACCGACAGAAAATCGACGCGGCTAAGCAGGCCGGGCAGCTGCCAGGCAAGCGACGGCACCTCCAACATGGCGCCGACCTGCAGCCGCTCCGGGACCGCGTGGCCACGCGCTTGCTCGCGCTCGATTTCGCGTTCGATCAGGGCACGCGCTCGCTCGTACTCCGCGATCTCCGTCACCATCGGGAACATCACCCGGAGTGGCCGCGTACCGGCGGCGCGCAGCATCGAGCGGATCTGATGGCGTAACACCGTCGGGCGGTCGAGGCCGATACGGATCGCGCGCCAGCCGAGCGCCGGGTTCTCCTCGGCCTCGCCGCTCCAGTAGGGCAGCCGCTTGTCGCCCCCGAGGTCTAGCGTCCGGAAGGTGACCGGCTTGCCCTTGGCATGGTCGAGAATTTGTTCGTAGAGCCTGATCTGCGCCTTCAGGTCCGGATAGGTGTCGCGCACCATGAAGGGCACCTCGGTGCGATAGAGCCCGATCCCGATGGCACCGCAGTTGTGCAGCTCCGGCATGTCGATCAGCAGGCCGGCATTGATCAAGAGCTCCACCGAGCGGCCGTCACGCGTCACCGACGCGAGGTTGCGGTTGGCGGCGAGTGCGGCGCTGTGTTCGGCGCGCCGCGCCATCGCGGCGGCGAAGTTGTCGCGCACCGCTCCGCTGGGGCGCAGCAGCACCACGCCGTGATCGCCATCCACGATCACCGGATCGCCGGAACGCACACGGATCAGGGCATCGCGGCAGCGCCCGACCATCGGCACGTCCAGCGCTCGGGCGACAATGGTGACGTGAGCCCCGAAAGAGCCTTCCTCCAGCACCACCGCCGCGAGCTTCCTGGGGTCGTAGTCGAGCAGCTCGGCCGGCCCCAGGCTGCGGGCGAAAAGCACCGCATTCTCCGGCAATTCGGACCTGGCGCCGGCGCCATCCGCCTGACCGAGATGATGCAGCAGGCGGGTACCGAGATCTTCGAGATCGACCAGGCGCTCGCGCAGGTAGCCGTCGGCCACCTGATCCAGGCGGGCCCGAGTCTCGTTCTGCACCCGCTCCACGGCTGCCTCGGCGGTCAAGCCACCGGCGATCGCCTCGCCGATCCGCGCCAGCCAGCCGCGGTCGGCGGCGAACATGCGGTAGGCCTCCATGACCTCTCGCTGCTCGCCGGCCCGCGCGATCTCGCGCCGCGTCAGGAGCTCGTCGAGCGCCGCCAGCATCGCCTCGACCGCCGCGTCGAGTCGCGCCTTCTCGCGCTTGGGGTCGTCGGCCACCACTTGGCGGATTGCCACCCCGCGCTGGTGGGCGACCGCGACTCCCATGGCCAGGCCCTCGTTGAGCGACAAGCCGGAGAAGTGGACCGGCGGGGCGGCGGCGCCGGAGACCTGGCGCGCCTCTTCGGCGCCGAGCAGATCGCTGCCGGCAACCAGCTCGGCCAGCACCATGGCCACGGTCTCCAGCGTCTCGATCTCTTCCTCTGTATAGGTGCGGCGGGTGACGTTCTGCACCGCCAGGACACCGAGCGCGCGGCCGCCGCGCAGAATCGGCACACCGAGCAGCGAATGGAAGGGGTCCTCGCCGGTTTCCGGCCGATAGGCGAAGTTCGGATGCTTCTGGGCATCGGCCAGTGCCAGCGGCAGCGCCTGGGCCGCGATCTGGCCGATCAGGCCTTCGCCGAGCTGAAGTCGCGTGCGATGCACTGCTTCGGGCTTGAGGCCCTTGGTGGCAAAGAGCTCGAGCAGATCGCCGGCGCGCAGCAAATAGATCGAGCAGACTTCGGCCACGAAATCCTGGGCTACCAGCTCGACCACGCGGTCGAGGGTCTGCTGGTCGCTGCCCGCAGCCTGCATCTGTTCGCGCAACAGGCGCAGCAGCCGCCGCGAGCCGGTCCAACCGGTCGCCTGGATCATGGTCCCGCGGCTCCGGACTGGCCTCGCATGATCGTTCGCTCCTAAGCGGCGTCGAGCCCGTAAGCTGTGTGAAGCGCGCGAATCGCGAGCTCGGTATAGTCCTCGGCCAGCAGCACGCTCACCTTGATCTCCGAGGTCGAGATCACCTGGATGTTGATCCCCTTCTCAGCCAGCGCGGTGAACATGCGTTGGGCCACGCCGGCGTGGCTGCGCATGCCGACCCCGATCACCGAAACCTTGACCACGTTGGGATCCGAGACCAGCGCCTGGTATTTGAGGTCGCTGTGGCGATCTTCCAAGACCTTTACCGCACGCGCGAGCTCGGCCTTGGCAACGGTGAAGGTGAGGTCGGTGAAGTCGCCTTCGGCCGAGACGTTCTGCACGATCATGTCGACGTTGATCGCGTTGTCGGCCAGCGGCCCGAAGATGGCGGCGGCGACCCCCGGCCGATCCGGCACGCGCCGCAAGGTGATCTTTGCCTCGTCGCGCGAGTAGGCGATTCCACTGACGACTGCCTTTTCCACGATTTCGCCCTCGTCGACTACCAGGGTTCCGGGAGCATTCTCGAAGCTCGACAGCACCTGCACCCGGACGTGGTGCTTCATGGCCATCTCGACCGAGCGCGTCTGCAGGATCTTGGCGCCCTGCGAGGCCATCTCCAGCATTTCCTCGTAAGTGATCTTATCGAGCTTGCGCGCCTTGGCAACGATACGCGGATCGGTGGTGTAGACACCGTCGACATCGGTGTAGATGTCGCAGCGCTCGGCGCCGAGCGCAGCCGCCAGCGCCACTGCCGTGGTGTCCGAGCCGCCGCGGCCCAGCGTGGTAATCCGCTGGCGCGCGTCGACGCCCTGAAAGCCTGGCACCACGGCCACATGGCCTTCGGCGAAGCGGCGCAGGATCTCGGCGGTCTCGATCTCCTCGATGCGCGCCGACCCATGGGCCTCGTCTGTCACGATCGGAATCTGCCAGCCGAGCCAGGAGCGCGCCGGCACTCCGCTATCCTGCAACATGATCGCCATCAGGCCGGCGGTCACCTGCTCGCCGGAGGAGACCACAACGTCGTATTCGCGCAGGTCCGCGAGCTTGGCAGCGTCGCCCACGTAGGCGACCAGCTGGTTGGTGACCCCGGCCATGGCCGAGACCACCACCGCGACCTCGTTGCCGCGCGCCACCTCGCCCTTGACCCGGGCGGCGGCGCGGCGAAGGCGGCCGATGTCGGCGACGGACGTGCCGCCGAATTTCATGACGATGCGGGCCAAAGAATCCCCCGTAGAACCGGCGCCGCGGTTGCCGGGCAAGCGGCGGCTATCCATACTCAATTGCATAGACCGGAGGCAAGCGACGGGCAGCACACCAGCTGCCCAAAATTGCAGCAGGCATCTCCCGCCGATGAGCCGAAGCAACGCCCAGAGCGTCGATCCCGCCGAAATCGAGAAGTTCGAGCGCCTGGCCGCCCAGTGGTGGGACCCCGAGGGCAAGTTCCGCCCTCTGCACCGCTTCAACCCGGCGCGGCTCACCTTCATTCGCGACCGATTGGCGGCCCATCTCGGCCGCGATCCCGAGGACGAGCGGCCGCTCGTCGGCTTGAAACTGCTCGACCTCGGGTGCGGCGGCGGGCTGCTGGCCGAGCCGCTGACCCGACTCGGTGCCCGCGTCACCGGGATCGACGCCGCCGAGAAGAACATCGCGGTGGCCCGTCTCCACGCCGAGCAACAGCGACTGGATATCGACTACCGCCATGCAACCGCCGAGGAGCTGGCAGCGCGCGGCGAGATCTTCGACGCGGTCCTCAATATGGAGGTGGTCGAGCATGTCGCAGACGTGACGGCCTTCATGACGGCCGCCGGGGCGCTGGTGAGGCCCGACGGCCTGATGGTCGCGGCAACGCTCAATCGCACCGCCAAAGCCTTCTTCCTGGCCGTCGTCGGCGCCGAGTACGTCCTACGCTGGCTGCCGCGCGGGACCCACGACTGGCGTCGCTTCCTCAAGCCATCGGAGCTGGAAGTCGTGCTACGCTCCGCCGGCCTTGAGATGACCGAATTGACCGGGGTGGTTTACAACCCGCTCGGCGACTCCTGGCACCTCGCCCCGCGGGATCTCGACGTCAACTACATGGCGTTGGCAGTGAAACGGGGCTGAAGGCTTTGGGCCGCGCCGAATGGCGGGAGGCCGGCTACCGACGCTCGCCGAGGGAGCGGACGGAGGTGAAGCGCCTCTGCAGCGCCGTCTGAAAACTTACTCCGCCGCCGGGCGCCTAGCGGTGGTTTCATCGGCAAACAAACGCTCCATCTCGCGACGGACCTTGACCGCTTGAGAGGCCTCGTCGAGCGCGACGTCGCGAACGGCGATCGATTGCCCGGCCTTGACTGCGCGTTTCAACGTCACGTGATGGGCGAGGCCGATCGGCAGAGCGCCAAGGCGCAGCGAGTCCGCCGCCGGAATCAGCTTGCCCCAGACCGTGAAGCCACCTTCGCCGTCGAGCGTTTCGCCGGCCCTAAGATCGCGCTTGGCAACCGCGACCGCGTCTCCGCGGAAGCCGGTCGGCTGTCCGGTCGGCTCCCCGCGCAGCCCCGCGCTGGCGACAGAAATGCCGAGCTCCAATCCTATGAGATGGAACGGCTTGTAGAGCGCCGAATATCTCCCGGACGAATCGGTAACGAGACCGTATTCGGCGAAGCAGCGCTTCACATAGTCGCTCGGCGCTTCGAAGACCACGTAAACGCCCCAGCGCAGGTCGCGGACCACCGGCTGGCCGTCGCGCTCCAGTGAGGAAATCACCTCGACTTGTCCCTTGTGATGGAGCGTGCCGCCTTCGTCGACCGGACGCAGGACGCGCGGCAACTCGCCGACGCCGCAGGGCGGAAATGCGAGCCCGTCGGGCGCCGGCGTCAAGCCGGTCGCGTTGGCGACCGCCGCCATCTCGATCGCCGATTTCGTGCCATCCAGGAAGGAGTTGAACATCTGCGGGTTCATGCCGCCGAGACGTGCCTGCTCCGCGGTCAGACCGTAGTGGCCCCAGACGGTCTCAGGGGTCGAGGCATGGTAGGCCGGTAGATACTTGGTGCCCTTGCCCGCAGCGATCACCGCGAAGCCGCAGGCGCGCGCCCAATCCACCTGCTCGGCGATCAAAGCCGGCTGGTCGCCATAGGCGAGACTGTAGACCACCCCGGCGCGGCGCGCCTTGTGCGCCAGCAGCGGGCCGGCCAGCACGTCTGCCTCGACGTTCACCATCACTATATGCTTGCCGTTGGCGATGGCGGCGAGCGCGTGCGTGATGCCGGCGGCGGGATGGCCGGTCGCGTCGATGGCGACGTCGAGCGCGCCCTGGGCCAGCAGCGCCTGCGCATCCTCGCCGACCCAGGTGGTGCCCTGGTCCGCCGCCTCGTCGAGCGAGCGCGCCGCGATCTGCTCGGCCGGCCAGCCGACCCGTTTTAAGCTCTCCTTCGCCCGTTCGGGGGAGAGGTCGGCAACGCCGAGCAATTGCAGGCCGGGCGTGAGGCGGGCCTGCGCCAAGAACATCGAGCCGAACTTTCCGGCGCCGATCAGGCCGACTCGCAGCGGCCTGCCGCCGGCCGCGCGCTCCAGCAGGAGCCTGTGAAGATTCATCGCGCCAGCCCTACTCGGCGGCCGCTCGGCGCTTGCGCGCGTAGTCCAGCAGGCAGTCGTCGGGCAGCATCTCGATCGGCGTGAAGTCGCGATTGGCGATCCAGGTTGGGCGCTTGAAGCGGCGGATCGCGTTGTCGCAGCGATTGAGCGAGAGATAGAGAATCCAGCGCGACCAGGGTGTGAGGTTCGAGCTCGAGGCGTGAACCAGATTGCCGTGGAACAACAGCAGCGAGCCCGGCCCGCCCTTGGGGGCGACGATGCCGCCTTCCTCGACCAGGCGGGTGATGGTCTCGTTATCGATCGTCCAGAGCGGGTAACTGGTGGTGGTGACATCGTGTCCCGCTTCGAGGCGCCCCTTGCGGTGGCTCTTGGGTATGAACATCAGCGGGCCGTTGAACTCGTTCGCTTCGGCAAGAAACAAGGCGATGTTCATGGCGCACGGCGTCGGCATCTGATCGTCTTCGAACCAGGTGCCGTAGTCCTGATGCCACTGCCAGACGGCGCCGTCGAAGGCCGCCTTGGCGTTGATCTTGTATTGATGCATGTAAAGCTCGTCCGAGGCGAGCAGCTGCATGCCCGGTTCGACCAGGCGCGGGTGGCGCGACAGGATCCCGAAGGCCTCGTTCCAGGTCTGGACATAGAACGCTGAGCGCGGCGCGTTGGAATCCTTCTCGCGGATCACCTCGGGCCGCTCCTGGGAAAAAATTCCCGGCAGCTCGCCGTTCAAGAGATCCATTTCCTCGGCGGAGAAAACGTCAGGCAGGAAGAGGTAGCCGAGCTCCTCGAATTCCGCGACCTGACCGGCTGTCAGTTTCATCGCGCATCTCCCTCAACTCTGGCGACCCCTGCCTCTGCCGTCCGTCCCCACAAGTGTACCCAACCCTGGCCGCGATCGCACCCCCCACCATCAGACAAATCAACGCCGCGGCAGGTCTGCCAGGATCATTCCCTCCAGCTCCCTGAGCTATCGCCTTCCTTTCACCGCGCATATCGTGACGGCCGTGAAGACCCGAAAGTCCGCACTCAAGGCGGCGGAGGGCCTATGCAGCTTGCGGTCCGTAGGGTCGGCCGTACTACACTCCCTTGCCCGAAGTCCGGGATCAGGGAGACGCCCATGCTCGACACCACTATTGCCGGCAGCCTGCCCAAGCCCGCCTGGCTCGCCGAGCCCGAAAAGCTGTGGGCCTCCTGGCGTCTCCAAGGGGCCGAGCTGGAGCGCGGCAAGCAGGATGCCGCTCTGGTCTGGCTGAAGGAGCAGGAGGACAACGGTATCGACATCGTCGGCAACGGCGAGCAGTTCCGGGTCCACTTCGTCCACGGCTTCCTGGAGCAGGTGGACGGCATCGACTGGGCCAGGAAGACCAAGATGGGCATCCGCGACAATCGCTATGTCGTCGACGTCCCCACCGTGACGGCGGCGGTGAAGCGCAGGGGCTCGATCCACGGCGACGAGGCGCGCTTCACCCGCGCCCACACCGAGAAGAAGCTCAAGTTCACCTTGCCGGGCCCGATGACCATCTGCGACACCATCGCGGACGCCCACTACGGGCGGCGCGCCGACATGGCTATGGCCTTCGCCAAGCTGCTCAACCAGGAGGCGCGCGAGCTGGAGGCCGCCGGCGTCGATCTCATCCAGTTCGACGAGCCGGCCTTCAACGTCTTCATGGATGACGTCAACGATTGGGGCATCGAAGCGCTGCACGTGGCGGCCGCCGGCCTCAAGTGCAAAACCGCGGTCCATATCTGCTACGGCTACGGCATCCAGGCCAACATCGATTGGAAGAAGAGTCTTGGCGAGGAGTGGCGCCAGTACGAGCGCATCTTTCCGGCCCTGAACAAGAGCAAGATCGGCCAGGTCTCGCTCGAATGCGCAAATTCCAAGGTGCCGCTCTCGCTGTTGCGGCTGCTCAAGGACAAAGAGCTGATGGTGGGCGCCATCGACGTCGCCTCGACCGCGGTCGAGACGCCGCAACAGGTCGCCGGCACCATCAAGGCGGCTATGGAATTCGTCGATCCGGAGCGGCTCTTTCCCTGCACCAACTGCGGCATGGCCCCGCTGGCGCGCGAGGTGGCGGCCGGCAAGCTGAAGGCGCTCGCCGAGGGAGCCGCGCTGGTACGGAAGACCCTCTAAGCAGTATCAGCCGAGCGTCCGGTACCAGGTGTCGCTCAAGGTATAGCCTTCGGGCCAGGGGTCCTCGGGGTCGAGGACGTAGTTGTGGTAGCCGGTGATCCAGGCCCGTCCGCTGATCGAGGGCAGGATCGCGCGCGTGCCGTCCTTCAGCCTTGCCTCGTCTTCGATCCGCGCGTCGAAGCGCGAGTCGATGACGGAGCGGCTGACGAAGCCCTGGCCAACGCCGGCCTCTCCTCGCGCATGCATGACCGCGAGTCGCGCGCAGCTTCCCGTGCCACAGGGCGAGCGGTCCAGCTTGCCCGGCGAGATCACGACCGTATTGCGGCCCGTGGGCTCGCCGTCACGCGTCTCGATCGGCAGCGTGAACTCGGTGAAGACAATCTCGTCGAGCGCCGGATTCTCGGGATGCACGACCGAGAGCTGTTCGCGCGCAGCCGCCTTGATCGCCTCGCCCAGCTCGACCAGTTGCCGCGCCTCTTCCGGCACGATCCCGAAGCCGAAGCGCCGCGCATCGACGATGGCGAAGAATGCCCCGCCGTAGGCGACGTCGAGCGTCACCTTGCCGTGGCCCGGAACTTCGACCTCGGCATCGAGCAGCACGGCAAAGCAGGGCACGTTGGTGAGCGTCACCTTGGCGACACGCCCGTTGCGGCACTCGGCTACCACCGGGACCAGCCCGCCAGGCGCCTCGAGCGTCAGCCTGGTTTCCGGCTCGCGCATCGGCAGCATGCCGGTCTCCAGTAGCACCGTGACAGTACAGATGCAGTTGGAGCCCGACATCGGGACGTAGTTCGCCGGCTCCATGACGATGAAGCCGGCAGCGGCTTCCGGATGTTTGGGTGGAACGATCAGGTTGGCGTGGGTGAAGGCACCGCCGCGTGGCTCGTAGAGCAGGAACTTGCGCAGGCCGTCGCCGTGCCGCGCCAGCCACTGCTGCTGTTCCAGCACGCTGTTCCCGGGCGGTGGCAGCACGCCGCCGGTGACGACCCGCCCGACCTCGCCCTCGGCATGGGCGCCGACCACGGTGATGACGCGGCGCGCCTTCACCGCGCACGGTCCACCGCCACGACCGGCTCGCCCAGCACCTCGAACAGCGGCTCGATGCCGAGTCCCGGCCGCTCGGGCGCGGTCATGGCTCCGCCGACCCGCCGCGGCGCACCCTTGGCGATCTCCTTGCCGCCGTAGGAATTGAAATCGGTCGCCGAGAAGAGAAACTCTTCCGGGGTCGAGCGGCCGAGGTGGGCAATGGCGGCGGTCACGATATCGCCGCCCCAGGTGTCCTCGATCGTCATGGCGATCCCCGAGGCGACGCAGAGATCGCGGATCTCGCGCGCCTTGGTGAGGCCGCCGACCTTGGAGATCTTGAGATTGATCGCGTCCATGGCGCGGTCGCCGAGCGCGCGCAATAGGACCTCCAGACCATCGACAGTCTCGTCGAGCACGAAGGGCAGGCTGGTGCGGCGGCGCACCGCCAGGCACTCCTCGTAGGTCCGGCAGGGCTGCTCGATATAGACGTCGAGGTCGGCGACTGCGTTCACCACGCGCGCCGCCTCGTGCAGTGTCCAGCCGGTATTCGCGTCAGCCACCAGAACGTCCTCGGACTCAAGCACCGCGCGCACGGCGCGGATGCGCGCGATGTCGTCGGCGACGGTGCCGCCGACCTTGAGCTGGAACTTGCGATAGCCTTCGGCGCGGTACTGCTCGACGCGCGCCGCCATCTTCTCCGGCGCCTCCTGGGAGATCGCGCGATAGAGCGCCACGCTCTCCTGCTGCGCGCCGCCGAGCAGGACATAGACCGGCTGCCTGCAGGCCTTGCCGAGAATGTCCCAGCAGGCGACATCGAGCGGCGCCTTGACGTAAGGGTGGCCGCGCAGGGCCGCATCCATGCGGCGGTTGAGCGGACTGAGATGGGTCGGATCGCAGCCGATCAGCGACGGTGCAATCTCCCTGATGCCGGCGCGCACGCCCTCGGCGTAGGCCGGCAGGTAGGCCGGCCCGAGGGGGCAGCATTCGCCGTAGCCAGTGATTCCGGCGTCGGTCTCGACCGCCACCACGGTGGAATCGAAGACTTCGACGACGTTGTCGTTGGACCAGGCATAGCGGCCCTCACGGATGGGCAGCTCTACCCGATAGGCGGCGATGCGGGTGATCTTCATCGGCTAATCGCGCGCGGCCCGCACGCTGACCGTGACCAGGCCGGCGCCGATCAGCAGCGTTCCGCCTATCCGGTTGAGCCATGCCACCGCACGCTCGTTGCGCACCAGGCTGCGGGCACGCGAGGCCAGCACCGCGAAGCCGAGCGCGTTGGCGAATGCGAGGCCGACGAAGGTCGCCTCCAGCACCAGCATCTGGGTCAGAAAGTCGGCGCGGGGATCGAGAAACTGCGGCAGGAAGGCGACGAAGAAGGTAATGCCCTTGGGATTGAGCGCGGTCACCAGCCAGGCATGGCCGAGCATCCTGGCCGGCGAAGCCTCGGCTTCCACCGGCCGGGCGTCGAGCCTGCCGCCGGCGCGCCACAGCTTGATCCCGAGCCACACCAGATAGGCGGCACCGATCCACTTGAGGATCGTGAAGACCGTCGCCGAGGTCGCGAGCAGCGCGCCAAGGCCCAGCAGCGACAGCGTCATGGCGGTGAAGTCGCCGAGCGCCACGCCGACCGCCATCGGCCAGGCGGTGCGCAGGCCCTGGCCCAACGCGTAGGACACCACCAGCAGCACCGTCGGCCCCGGGATCAGCAACAGGACGGCGGTGGCGCCGGTGAAAGCCAGCCAGGCCTCGAAGGTCATGGAGATCGCCCCTTTTCCGAAACCGCCGGATCGATCCAGCCACAGCTCAGGGGCAGCCGTCGAGGGCAGAAAAATCGCGGCTGAACGACGCCGAAGGCACTAACTCTCGCGCGGCGCCCAGGGGATGCGTCCGAAGGAGATGCCCTCGTCCTTGAGGCGCTTCTCCTCCTCGTCGCTCGCCTCGCCGTAGATGTTGCGCTTCTCGGTCTCGCCGAAGTGGATCTTCAGCGCCTCTTCGGCGAACTCGGGGCCGACATAGTCGCAGTTTTCCTCGACCTTCTTGCGCAGCTCGGCGAGCGCCTTCTTGATCTCGCCCGCCTTGCGGCTTTCCTCGGCGGCGCGCTCGGCCCGCCCGCTCTTCGCGACGCTGGGCGCCATGGGTGCCTTCTCGATCTTGCTGGAGCCGCAGGCAGGACAGGCCAGCTTGCCGTCGGCCGCCTGGCGCTCGTAGTCCCCACCATCGGGGAACCAAGCCTCGAAAACGTGCTCCTTGCGACAGCGAAGATTGAAACGGATCATGCGACGAGCCGAGGGGGAACCTTAGTTAATGAGCGGGCGATTCCAGGCCGAAGCGGAGCCTAGGCGCACATCCTTTAGATTGCCCTTTTTCGGGCGGCCGGCAAGAGCGAGCCGGCGGAGCTTGCCATAGCCAGCGAGGCGCCGAGCAGCGGCCCCCAGGACCATGGCACAGCGCCATCGCCTTGGGTCTTGCGCTTCCTGCCGCTGGTTCCAGCCGGTGGTTGGGTGCTCGACCTCGCCGCCGGCGGCGGGCGCCACACGCAGCTTCTGCTGCAGCGGGGCTTTCGGACAAGAGCGGTGGATCGCGACCTCTCACGCTTGTCCGGCCTCGGGGAGAAAGGCGATCTGGACCTGGTCGAGCGCGATCTGGAGAGCGGGCCGCAGCGCGGCCGGCCGCCCTTCGACCGCAGCTACGCGGGCGTCGTCGTCACCAACTACCTGCACCGGCCGCTGCTGCCGTTGCTGGTCGAGTCGCTCGCGCGGGGCGGACTCCTGATCTACGAGACCTTCGCCCGGGGCAACGAGCGCTTCGGCAAGCCGCGCAATCCCGATCATCTGCTGCAGCCCGGCGAGCTGCTCGAGGTCGTGCGCGGAGCCTTGCGCGTGCTGGCCTACGAAGACCTGGAAGTCGTCGACCCCAGGCCGGCGATGGTGCAACGGATCGCGGCGCGGCGGGAAACCGGCTAGCCGTCCCTACTCGCCGGCGGCACGCAAAGTCTCCGCAGCGCCGGGCGCGGCGAAGCCGCGATCGTGGGTCAGCGCCGGAATCATGCTGCGCGCCTTGGCGACCCGGGCCGGATCGATCTCCGCCAGCACCACGCCCGGCTCGGCTCCGCCGTCGGCCAAGACTTCGCCCCAGGGCGCGACGATCAGCGAATGGCCGAAGGTCTCGCGCTTTTCCGCGTGGGTCCCGCACTGCGCGGCCGCGATGACGAAGCAGCCGGTCTCGATGGCGCGCGCGCGCTGCAGGACGTGCCAATGGGCCTCGCCGGTGAAGCGGGTGAAGGCGGCCGGCGCGGTGACGAAGTCGGCCCCGCCGTGGGCGAGCGCGCGATAGAGATAGGGAAAGCGGATGTCGTAGCAGATCGACAGGCCGAGCTTGCCCCAGGGGAGCGGCGTCACCACGGCGCGCGCGCCGGGCGCGAAGGTCGCCGATTCGCGGTAGCTCTGCCCATCGGGAATCTCGACGTCGAACATGTGGATCTTGTCGTAGCGCGCGGCCACGCGACCGTCGGGCGCGATCACGAACTGGCGGTTGGCGCAGATGTCGCCGTCGAGCTTGACGGTGAGCGAGCCGATCACCAGCCAAGCCTCGAGCTCGGCGGCGAGCTTGCGGAAGGCGGCGAGGCTTTCGTTGCTCGCCTCCGGCTGCGCCTTCTCCAGGATGGCGGCGCGCTTCGGCTCCATCATGGTGGTGTTCTCGGGCGTCACGATGAGCTCGGCGCCCTTGTCGCGCGCCTCGCGGATCAACGCGCTCGCCATCTCGATGTTGGGCGCGATCTCGCGACCCGCGGTCATCTGCACGCAGGCAGCGGTGAAGCTCTTGGCTTGGCTCATGATGCTCCCTTCAACAGCGCGTCGAGCTTGCCGGCGGCCTCGAGCTCGTAGAGCTCCTCGCAGTTGCCGAGGTGACGGCCGTCGACAAAGACCTGCGGCACGCTGGTGCGGCCGCCGCTGCGCTCCTTCATTTCGGCACGCCGGCCGGGGCCGGCCATCACGTCGATCTCCTGGAACTCGACGCCCTTGGATTCCAACAGCTTCTTCGCGCGGTAGCAATAGCCGCACAGGAACGAAGTGTAGATCTGGATCTGTGCCATGGCGGTTTTGTGCCGACTGCCTCCCTATCTGGGGCTGCGCTCCGGGCTTTGGCAAGGGGCGGCAGGCTTTCGGAGGTTTTCCTATCCGAGGGCTTACCCACCGATGGCCTGGGGGCGCACCACGCGCGCCAGCGCCAGAAGATCGACCTCGGCCGCGCCGCCGCGCTTCAGCACCCGGGCGCAGGCCGCCGCCGTTGCGCCGGTCGTCACCACGTCGTCGATCAGCAGCAGCCTGCGGCCCGCGATCTTCCGCTTGGCATCGGGTGCCAGCGCGAAGGCGCCGGCCACGTTGCGCTGGCGCTGGGCCCGCGACAGCCGGCCCTGGGAGGGCGTGGCGCGACGGCGCAGCAGCAGGCGCGCCGCCAGCGGCTTGCCGCTCATCTGCGAGAGCGTGCGGCCCAACAGCGCCGCCTGGTTGTAGCGCCGCGCGAACAGCCGGGTCCAATGAAGCGGCACCGGGACGACGAGGTCGCAGCGCTCCAGCAG
>JBOHKJ010000407.1:0-11456 GCA_050728975.1 Kiloniellales bacterium
CGCAGCTCATGGCTCATGTTGGCCAGAAACTCGCTCTTGGTGCGATTTGCCATCTCCGCCGACTCTTTGGCATGGCGCAGCTGCTGTTCGGCGCGCTTGCTGTGCGTCACATCCTGCAGAGTGCCACGGGCTCCAATCAGGATGCCGCCGCTGTCGGTGATCGCTTCCGCCTGCTCGTGGAAGTGGCGCTCCTCGCCCGATGGCAAGCGCACACGGAAGTCTATGCCATAAGGTTGCTCGTTAGCAGAGGCGCACTTCAATGTTTCTTGATAACGCTCGCGATCCTCCGGGTGGATCATCTTGAGCATCCGCTCGAACCCGGCCTCAGCGGTGGTCTGTGGCAGCCCCAGCATCTTGAAGACTTCGTCGGACCAAAAGAGCAGGCCATCGCTGCGCGTCCGTTGCCAGTTGCCTAGGCGGGCGATGCGCTGAGCGTCCGCAAGGTTCTCCGCCAGGTGTCGCAGCGTCGCCTCGGCTTCGATCTGCTTGGTGACGTCGCTGCCGGTGCCGCGGTAGCCGAGGAATCGTCCGCCGCAGTCGAATACCGGCTTGCCGTTGATAGACAACCACACGACCCTGCCATCGGCCAGTGTGCGCGGGTGCACGAAGCCGCGGAACGGGCGGTGGTTCTTGAGATCGTCGAGATGTCGTATCCAGATCGTTGGGTCGACCTGTCCAGCGAGGCCCGAATCCTCGCGCGTCCTCCCCAGAAGATGGTTCTGCGGAACACCGGTAATCTCGGTGAAGCGGTCGGAAAAGTAGGCGAAGCGGAGGCCGGCATCCATCTCCCAGAAGAAGTCGGAAGCGGCATCGACGAAATCGCGAAAACGCTGCTCACGCTCCTCCACCGCCTCGCGTCGTTTGTCGGCAAGTCGATCCAATAGAGTGTCGAGTGCACCAGCGATCTCGTCGAGCTCGCCGCTGGACCGCTCGGTAGGCGCGGCGGCCACGGACCTGCCGGATTCCGATTCGGCGCCCAACATGCGGTTTCGCAGCTGCAGAAGCGGTCGCAGCACTAGCTGATTGAGAATCGCCAGCGTTACAGAGACGACGAATGCAGCAATCAGCAGCACTAGCGCAGCAATGCGCAGCACGAAAGCCCTCATCTCGGCCCGAAGATCGGTCGAATCGAGATTGGCGACGACGGCGTAGGGAAGGCCGGTATCACTCGGCGTCCAGAAAACCTCAACGCGGTTCGGCACTACAGCCCGCACGACTTCATCGCCGGCGAAGGCTTGTGGCGGGGTCCGCGGGGCATCACCGAAACGACTGAAAACGGTCCCGTCGGTGCGATAGACGGACCCGCCAACCACGGCACCTCCGAGGGCCTGCAGGTGGCCGTCAAGCTCCTCGTCGAGCAGGCCGGCCTCGCCCCGTTGCGCGTAAGCCAGCGCCAGCGCGCCGCGCGCTTCGCGTTGCAGGCTGTCCAGAAGCTGCTTCTGGTGGCCGCGGTAGGACGGAACGAGGATCGCGGCTTCGACCACCAGGATGGCAAGGAACACACTGAAGCCGATCCGCCGGCAAAGGCGACAATGGAAGAGTGTTCCCAACCAACGGAATCGGCCGGAGGGCTCCGTGGGTCCGTGCTCGAGCGGTACTGCGGTAGGGGACTTCTCTATGGCCAAGACGGTCACGCTTTGCCAGGCTCAGAAGTCGTAATAGATTGAGCAAAGTCTTTGATATAGCGTTAACCCTGGCGAACCTGAGTAGCCTGGGCCGGCCCGCTTGGCGACAACATGGCATGATCAGCCGACGGTTTCCGCTTGGCCAAGCGCCTGGCAATGGTTAACGGCGGTGTATCACATAGGGCCGGTTGATCCGCCCTAGCGCCCGCCGGCTACCCGCAACACCGAGGCCGTTACGTAACTGGCGGCATCCGACAACAGCCACAGGATCGACTCGGCGATCTCCTCGGGGCGAGCGGCTCGGCCGATTGGCACCAGATGGGCCTCCTTGGCGATGCGGTCGGGCATACCCGACGCGGCGTGGATTTCGGTCTCGACGTAACCCGGAGCCACCGCGTTCACACGGATTCCCTCGCTAGCCAGCTCCTTGCCCAGGCCGAGGGTCAGGCTGTTGATGGCCCCTTTCGCGGCCGCATACCAGACGTAGGTATTGGGGCTGCCGATGGTGGCGGCCCCGGAGCTGAGGTTCACGATTGTCCCGCCGGCGCCGCCGTGACGGCGCGACATGCGCCGGATTGCCGCCCGGCAGCAATAGAGCGTTCCCATCAGGTTGGTTTCGACGACACGGCGCAGGGTTTCGCTGTCGACCTGGTCGAGACGGCCGAGCCGTCCGGCGACGCCTGCGTTGTTGACCAGCGCCGTCGCCGGTCCCAACTCGCGATTAACGGCCGAGAAAAGCGCCTCGACCTCCGCCTCCTTGCTGACGTCGGCGCGACAGGCGAAGACGCGCCCGCCAGCCGTGGCGATCTCGCCCACTACCCTCTCGGCGCTCGCTCGGTCGCTCACGTAGTTAACGCAAACCGCATAGCCGCGCGCCGAGCCGAGCCGCGCGGTCGCGGCTCCGATCCCGCGCCCGCCACCGGTGACCACCAGAACTCCTTTCATCCGCGTTCTCCTCGTTGGCGGGGCCTCGAGAGTGACGGCGGCTCGCCGAGGCGGCAAGCGACAAAGGCGATCGACAGGACTGTGCAGCGCCAGTAGCAGGTCAGGCGCGTAGGGGCTATCCTGCAGCCGAGCCGGAGATTCGGAACCGAGCGGCGCCAACGGCAAGAGGCCGGCGCCCTAGAAAGGCGGAAGAATGAACGAAGATCTCTTCAACATGGAAATCCGGAAGTTCCTCAAGCGGGTCGGCGTCACCTCGCAGCGTGAGATCGAGCAGGCGGTGCGCGACGGACTCGAATCCGGCGCATTGAAAGGCAAGAAAAGCATCACGGCCAAAGTGACCTTGACCGTTGAGGGCCTCGACGTCGCTCACGAGGTTGTCGAGGAGATTTCTTTCAGCTAGTCGGCGCCGCCGGCGGGTCGCTCGGGGGCCGCGGGCAGAGCGGCCCGACCGAGATGCCGCGTTGTCCACATCGCATGCCGTCCGCTCAAACCTAGAACCAGCGCCGCTTCCTCCCAAAGTATGCGACGGGGCTGCCGTTCGGCTGCTTCATCGGAGGCCGGTGGGAACTGTAAAAGGTCGAGCCCTGAGAAGCTGCCGCTTAAGGCAACGTCGGCCCGATAGACCAGTGCCGCGTAAATGCCGCGCGATAGCGGTGGCTGCGCTCGGCCACAAGATTGCCTATCATGGCGAGTGGAATCGTGAATGCGAGCAGCAAGCCAACGACAATGGCGCCGCGCAGCGCCAGCGTCTTGTCCAAGTGCGGAGAATTGACTAGCGCATAGAGCGTCTTCCGAACCGGTGTTGCCGAGGCGAATCGCTCGCTCAGCCCACGCCAGGAGCGTACACCGAAGATAGAGACCGGCTGCGACAAGTCCAGACGCTACGAGGCCGACGACGACGATCGTAAGCAGTAGGGCGAACTCTATCATTGGCCAGTCCCCCACGCGGCCGGCACACCGACCGGACGCTCCTCGATTGCACGTCGAGGCCGTTCTAGCGGCGGGCCGCGACGGAGATTGGGGGACAGTTGGGAGAAGTCGCGGCCGTTTCGTGGTCGAAGCAAGGCAGCGCAGGAGTTAACGCCCCTAAAACGCGATCACTCGGGCACGTGACATACCGCTTCGATGTTGTGGCCGTCGGGATCGACGACGAAAGCACCGTAGTAGGTGGGATGGTACTCGGGACGCAGGCCCGGCGCGCCGTTGTCCCTGGCACCGGCCACAAGCGCCGCAGCATGGAAAGCGCGCACCGCTGCGCGGTCTTTCGCGACGAAGGCGACGTGGAGCCGGCCCGTCAGCGTCCTTCCGGTGCCGATCCAGAGCTGCGGTCGCTGTGGCGGACCGAAGCCGGCGTGGACCTCGCCGCCGGTTTGTTCTGCCGTCACCTCCATCACGAGGCCGTAACCGAGCGGCGCCAGCGCCTTTTCGTAGAAGGCCTTGGCGCGGGCATAGTCGGAAACGAAAAAGCCAACGTGATCGAGCATGCGCGGATTTCCGGAGCGATCGAGCATTAAACTCGGCGCTTCACCATCAGCTTCTTGATCTCGGCGATGGCCTTGGCCGGATTGAGCGACTTCGGACAAGTGCGAGTGCAATTCATGATGGTGTGGCAGCGGTAGAGGCGGAAGGGGTCTTCCAACCGGTCGAGCCGTTCGCCGGTGAACTCGTCGCGGCTGTCAGCAATCCAACGGTAGGCTTGCAGCAGGATAGCCGGCCCGAGATAGCGCTCGCCGTTCCACCAGTAGCTGGGGCAGGCGGTGGTGCAGCAGAAGCAGAGGATGCATTCCCAGAGACCGTCAAGCCTCGCACGCTCCTCAGGGCTTTGCGGGCGCTCGCGCTCAGGCGGCGAAGAGGTGGTCTTCAGCCAGGGCTCGATCTCCTGGTATTGGGCGAAAGCCTGGGTCAGGTCCGGCACCAGATCCTTCACCACCTGCATATGCGGCAAAGGATAAATTTTCACCTCGCCCTCGATGTCGGAGATGAAGGTCGTGCAGGCCAGGGTGTTGACGCCGTCGATGTTGAAGGCGCAGGAGCCGCAAACCCCTTCGCGGCAGGAGCGCCGGAAGGTGAGCGTCGCATCGATTTCGTTCTTGATTTTGATGACGGCGTCGAGAACCATTGGCCCGCAACTCTCTAGATCGACCTCAAAACTATCGAGGCGCGGCGTCTCGCCGTCGTCGGGGTTCCATCGGTAGATGCGGAAGGTCTTGGTGCGCGTGGCGCCTACCGGTGCCGGGTGATGTTTACCCTCGCGCACGCGAGAATTGGCGGGAAGCGTCAGTTCGACCATGCCGAAAGATGCCCGCTTAGTAGACCCGCGCCTTGGGCGGGAAGGATTGGATCTGATTGGTCAGCGGCTGCAGCTGCACCGGCCGATCGCCGAGCCGCACCTTGCCGCTTTCGTCGCACCAGGCCAGAGAGTGTTTCAGCCAGTCCTGGTCGTTTCGTTCGGGATAGTCCTCGCGGGCGTGGGCGCCGCGGCTCTCGGTGCGGTTGGCGGCCGATGCCATGGTCGTCACCGACTGGTAGAGCAGATTGTCGAGCTCCAGCGTTTCGACCAAATCGCTGTTCCAGATCAGCGAGCGGTCGGCGACCTTGAGATCGCCACGCTTGCTCCAGGTCTCTGCCAGTTTCGCGTTGCCGACGGCAAGCAACTCGCCGGTGCGGAAGACTGCAGCGTGATCCTGCATCGCACGTTGCATCTCAAGACGCAGCCCTGCCGTCGGCGTGGCACCAGCCGCATGACGCGCCCTGTCGAGACGGCTCAGTGCCAGCTCGTCGGCATCGCGCGGCAGCGGCCTGTGGCTTTCGCCCGGCATCACAATCTCGGCGCAGCGCTTGGCGGCAGCGCGCCCGAAGACCACCAGGTCGAGCAGCGAGTTGGAGCCGAGCCGGTTGGCGCCATGAACGGAGACGCAGGCTGCCTCGCCGATCGCCATCAGACCCGGCACCAGGCCGTTGGAGTCCTTGCCGTTACCGGAGATCACCTCGCCGCTGTAGCGGGTCGGAATGCCGCCCATATTGTAGTGGCAGGTCGGCAGCACGGGAATCGGCTCGCGGGTCACGTCCACGCCAGCAAAGATGCGCGCGGACTCCGCAATGCCCGGCAGGCGCTCGTGGATCAACTTGGGATCGAGGTGCTCGATGTGGAGATGGATGTGGTCCTTGTTGGGGCCGACGCCGCGGCCGTCTCGAATCTCAAGCATCATAGCGCGACTCACCACGTCGCGGCTGGCGAGGTCCTTGGCGCTCGGCGCGTAGCGCTCCATGAAGCGCTCGCCCTCGGAGTTGGTGAGATAGCCGCCCTCGCCGCGCACGCCCTCGGTGATGAGACAGCCGGCGCCGTAGATGCCGGTCGGGTGAAACTGCACGAACTCCATGTCCTGGAGCGGCAGCCCGGCGCGCAACACCATCCCGCCGCCGTCGCCGGTGCAGGTGTGGGCGCCCGTGCAGGAGAAATAGGCGCGGCCATAGCCGCCGGTCGCGAGGATGACCATCTGGGCGCGGAACCGGTGGATCGTGCCCTCTGCCAAATTCCAGGCCACCACGCCACGGCAGGCGCCCTCATCCATCATCAGGTCGACGGCGAAGTACTCGATAAAGAACTCGGCCCGGCGGCGCAGGCTCTGCTGATAGAGCGTGTGCAGCATGGCATGCCCAGTGCGGTCCGCTGCAGCACAAGTGCGTTGCGCGGTGCCCTCGCCGAAGCGCGTGGTCATCCCACCGAACGGGCGCTGGTAGATCTTGCCCGCCTCGGTGCGGCTGAAAGGCACGCCGTAGTGCTCGAGCTCGACCACCGCGGGAATCGCCTCGCGGGTCATGTACTCGATCGCGTCCTGATCGCCTAGCCAGTCGGACCCCTTGACGGTGTCGTAAGCGTGCCAGCGCCAATCGTCCTCGCCCATGTTGCCGAGTGCGGCAGAGATCCCACCCTGGGCGGCGACGGTGTGACTGCGGGTCGGAAAGACTTTGGAAATGCAGGCCGTCTTTAGACCGGCCTCGGCGAGGCCGAGCGTCGCCCTCAAGCCCGCCCCGCCAGCGCCAATAACGACGACGTCATAGCTATGATCGACGAGCTCATAAGCCTGGGTCATGAGGTCACTCAAGCGAGAAACAGCGAAAGAACCGCCAAGGCGGAGCCGAGCCCCAGGACTAGTGCCGCCGACTTTGCGGCGATCAGTGCGGCGAGCTTCAGGCCTTCGCTATGAACATAGTCCTCGATCACGACCTGCAAACCCAGTTGCGCATGCTGAAATGTGGCGCCGATCAGGAGCAGCAGCAAGCAGGCCGGGACCGGCGATCCTATCCAGTCGGCCACCGTGCGGTAGTCGGCGCCGGTCAGCGCCGCTACCGAGGCACAGAACCAGATCGCAAGCGGAATCAGCGCCAACGCGGTCATACGCTGCATCCACCACTGGGCAACGCCTTCCTTGGCGGAGCCGAGGCCACGAACGCGCGCTAGCGGCGAGCGAAGCGACATTCAGTAGCTCCAGGCCGCGTAGCCAGCGATCCAGGCCAACAGCGTCAGGAGGCCGCTACCCACGACGACCGCCCAGCCGCTGCGATAGACCGTCGCCAGCTCGAAGCCCAGGCCGATGTCCCAGAAGAGATGCCGGATGCCATTCAGCAAATGGTACATCAGCGCAAAGGTCCAGCCGAGCAGCAGCAGCTGGCCTAGCCAGGATCCGATCAGGCCCTGGGCGGTCGCAAAGGCCTCCGGCCCGGCGGCGGCGGCGATCAGCCAATAGGCGAGCAGCAGCGTGCCGACGGCGAGCGCGATGCCGGTGAAGCGATGGAGGATCGAAAGAACCGAGGTGAGCTGCAGCCGGTAGACCTGCAGATGAGGCGAAAGCGGTCGTTCGGCGTGCCGGCTCTGGCTGCTCATCCGGTGGGTCCCGCTTGGCTTGCGCGGTGGGCCGTTTCACGGCCTCGCCCTCTGATGCCCGGGCGCGATCGAGACACCGCGCCGAGCCGCGAGCGGTTGATGTAGACCGCAGTGCAGCAATAGTCAACGGCGGCCCCAGGGTCGCGGCGCGCGCTAAAACGCGTCTGTTGAAAGCACGTGACCTCAAAATGAGCGACAGTATCTGTGGATAAGCTTGTGGTTAAACTGTGGGTCAACTGTGAGATAAGCCCCGAGATATGCACAAGAATTTACTTCAGGAGTGGCAAATCTTCTTGTGTGAGCCATGTATTCGCGCGACCCTTTTTCTGCACGCGAAAGCGCCGATGACGATCCGGTGCTGGCTGCGTCGGCGGCCTCGGCCGCAGACGACAGCGCGGCCCGGAGCGCTTCATCGGGGGCGGCGCTAACCTCGCGAGAGGCGCATCGCTCGGCCAGGACAGTTCGATACCGCGCAAGCGGTGTTGGGTTGTCGCTTCGAAAGGTTCGGAAGGCCTGCGCGCCTCCGCCCTTTCGGCAGGTTCGCCCTTCCTTCCTGCGCGGAAGCGGCGAGCAGCAACGGGCGCCGCTTCGACCCTTCGGGGCGAAAACGGTGGCCGGCCCAGCGGTCCGGGTTCCCGCGTGAGCGGGACTGCGGGGCTGAGGGTCCTGATCGGCGGCTCCGCAAGGAGTTGCCAGTCGTGGAGGCGGTTCGGCACCCTCGGGTGCAGGAACGCTGTCGGCGGTTGCGACGGGTCTTCGGACCCGATCGTCAGCCAAGCTCGTTGCGGAGCGCAAAGCGACGATCGGCCTCGGGGCTCCCGCCTCCTGACCGAATCGTAGCTGCGGCGTCGCCGGAGGGAACGGATGAAGGCCGATCCAGATTTTTCGAAGAGGGGTGTAGCCTAACCCAGGGCCTGGGTCCCGACTGGGACCTCTGGTTTCCAGGGCGCCTCGGACGCCATGCGGTTTCGGCCGTTTGGCGGATTCGATGAGCCGGGGCAACTCGGTTGATCGGAAGGGGTCCAAGCCCGGGTTCGGTTACCGTCCCCGCGGATGGTACGGTCGGAATCGCCAGGTCTGGCCGGACCCTGCGGAAGACGAAAAAAACCCCGCCGCCTTTCATGTGCAGAGCCCTAGGGCTCGGCGAGGCGTCGGGGTGTGCTCCTCCAGGGCACGGCGCAGTGGGTTCTCCCTCTGCACCCGGCGCCTTCGCTTTTATCAGCGCTCCACGCCCAATGCAACTATATTTTGCGGTTTGTGGCTTTAGGCCACAACATTTAGCGCGTCGCTGAAGCGCGGCGCGGTAGCAGGACGCTGTAGTCGAGATCGAGCACCACCGCCGGATCGTAGCTGCCCTCGACGCTCCGGCCCGGAAAGCCGGCGGCCGGCCGGTCCTTGACCGCCAGCGTCCTGAGGCGCAGCGCGGCGAGGTCGCGCCGGCCCGGAACCTCGAGCTTTTCCAAGACCTCGCTCCAGGCATAGAGCGTGTCGCCGGCGAAAACTGGCGCCACATGGCGCCCGCCGTTGATGGCGGCGATCCGCAGCGCCGAGCCGAGGCCGTTGAAGCTGAGCGCGCGCGCCAGCGAGATCACGTGGCCGCCATAGACCAGCCGTTTGCCGAAGCGCCCGCCCTTGGCGGCGGCGAGATCGAAATGAACCCGTGCCGTGTTCTGGTAGAGGCGGGTCGCCGATTGATGCTCGGCCTCTTCCAGCGTCATGCCGTCGCGATGGTCGATGCGCTCACCGGGCGCGTAGTCGTCCCAGCGATGCCGCGCCCCCGCCGTCGCCGGATCGAAGCGCGCGAAATCGAGGCCCTCGGGCAGCATGAAATCGGCCGGCGCCACCCGTTCGGCAAGCTCGGGGATCGTCGTCTTCGGCGCGGGCGCGTTCGCGTCGCGCTTGCGGACCATCACCCAGCGGCAGAATTCGACCAATAGCTCGCCACGCTGGTTTACGCCCTTGGTTTCGACATAGACCACGCCGCTCTTGCCGTCGGAGTTCTGCTTCAGGCCGATGACGCGGCTTTCGGCGCTGAGCTCGTCGCCGGAATAGAGCGGCGCGCCGAAGCGGCAAGCGGCATAGCCGAGATTGGCAACCGCATTCAGCGAGATGTCGGGCACCGATTGGCCGAACACCAGATGAAAGGTCAGCAGGTCGTCGAGCGGCGCCCGTTCGTAGCCGAGCGAACGGGCGAAAGAGTCGCTGCAGTGGAGCGCGAAGCGCGATCCGGTGAGCGCGATGTAGAGCGCCTGCTCGCCGCTGCCGACGCTGCGCGGCGGAGCGTGGCGCAGGACCTGGCCGAGGCTGAAGTCCTCGAAAAAGCTGCCGGCCGAGGACTTGCCGGTTGCGTTGCTCCCGCTGCGCGCCATGGCTCCGCTCAGGCGGCGCTCGCCGCTTCGAGGGCCGCGATCTGCTCGGCCAGCGCCACCAGCCGGCGCGCGTTGGCGACATGCAGAGTCTCGATCAGCTTGCCCTCGACCACGACCACGCCCTTGCCTTCCTTGGCCGCTGCCGCATGGGCGGCGATGATCCGCTGCGAGAAGGCGATCTCCTCGGCGCTGGGAGCGAAGATCTCGTTTGCCTTGGCGATGGTCTTGGGATGGATCAGCGTCTTGCCGTCGAAGCCCAGCTCCTTGCCTTGAACGCAAGCGGCGGCAAAACCCTCGTCGTCGTTGAGGTCGAGATGAACGCCGTCGAGGATCGCCAGCGCGAAGGCGCGCGCCGCCAGGATGCAGAGCGAGAGCGCGGTCAGCACCGGAAGGCGCAGCGGCGTGTGCGCGGCCTGCAGGTCCTTCACCAGGTCCGAGGTGCCCATGACGAACCCCGAGAGGCGCTTGCTGGCGCCCGCTATCTCTTCCGCGTGGAGCATGCCGAGCGGCGTCTCCATCATGCACATGATGGCGAGATCTTCGGGCGCGCCGGCCGCGACCATCGCCTCCTCGAGCGCCAGCACCATCGCCGCGCTCTCGACCTTCGGCAGCAACAGCGCGTGGGCGCCGCTGGCCGCCAGTGCCGCGACGTCGTCCTTGCCCCAGGGCGTATCGAAGCCGTTGACGCGGACGATTATCTCGCGTCCGCCGTAGCCGCCGGCGGCAAGCGCCTCGCCGATCTGCTTGCGCGCGGTTGTCTTGGCGTCTGGCGCGACCGCGTCCTCGAGGTCGAGGATCAAGGCGTCGGCCGGCAGGCTGCGCCCTTTCTCGAGCGCGCGGGCGTTGGAGCCCGGCATGTAGAGCATCGATCGTCTCGGACGCGCCGCAGCCGCCATTGCCTCGCTCGCCAGGGCTGTTTCTTTCGCCGCCTTGGGCGGCCGCGCGCGACTATAAAGCAGGTGATCGCTGTGGCAAGGTGAGGCCGCAGCCGCCGCCGCAGCGACTGCCCGAGCCGAGCGATGGAAAAGTTCTTTCACAAGATCCCCTTGAGGCGCCCCGAGGACGCCCAGGCCTTGATCCGCCGGCCGGAGCGCCTGTGGCAACCCGGCCTGCCGGCCAAGGAGCTGGCCGAATCCTGGCTGCGCGCCAACGACTTCCCCAAGGCGGTGCGCGCGCTTCTCGACAGCTGTCCGGCCTACCGCCAGGCGGTGCTGAGCGAGGCCTATTTCGCCCGCCGCTCCCAGGGCGGCGACGGCGAAACGCGCGGGCCGTTCGATCTCCTGGCCTACGGCAACAGCATCGTCGGGCCTTACGTGATCGCGGTCGAGGGCCGGCGCGAGGAATCCTTCGGCGAGCGGGCCGGCGACTGGGCCAGGACCGCGGCGCGCCAGCGCCAGCTGGAAGGGCTGTGCCGCCTGCTGCGGCTGGAGCCGGAGGCGGCGGCGCGGCTGCGCCTCAGGCTGCTGCGGCGCTGCGTCGGGCTGTTGTTCGAGGCCGCCGGCGTCAAGTCCGGCCAGGCACTGCTGCTGGTCCATTCCTTCAGCCCGCGCAAGAGCGGGATCGGCGATTTCAAGGCGCTGACCCGGGCGCTCGGCGCGCCGCTCGACGGCCCCGGCGAGATCGGCCCGGCCT
>JBOHKJ010000408.1:0-1696 GCA_050728975.1 Kiloniellales bacterium
GCGAGCGGGCGGTGGGCTGACTCTCCGGCTTCTCGAGGCGCCGCCCCTTGATTCCAAATTCGCCGATGCTTACCTTTCTACCGTCGAAAAAGGCGGACCGGTTCGGTTAGCCCGGTCGCTCTCCGACGGAGAGCTCTGGCTGGCGCGCTTGCGCCAAGTCCCACGACCCAGGCGCCGGCGCAATCTCGCGTCGGCGAAGAAGTGGGACGTGGATCATGCAACAGCAAATCTCGGTCATCACACTCGGCATCGCCGACCTTTCGCGGTCGCGGCGCTTCTATTGCGACGGCTTCGGCTGGAAGCCGGTCCTCGAGACTCCGGACATCGTCTTCTATCAGATGAACGGGCTGATGCTCGGAACCTGGCTCACCAAGGAGCTCGAAGGCGATATGCAACGGAAAGGCCTGGCGCGGCCCGGCGCCTTCGCGCTGGCGCATAACGTCACGTCGCGCGAGGCGGTGCAGACGACGCTCGATCATCTCGCCCGCTTCGGCGGCCGCGTGCTGCGTGCCGCCGACGCCCCGCCGCACGGCGGGATGCGCGGCTACATCGCCGATCCCGACGATCACGCCTGGGAGATCGCCTGGAATCCGGCCTGGCCGATCAGCCCCGAAGGCTACGTGACTTTCGGCACCTGACGTTTCGCGCGCCTCCGCTGCTTGTGCCGGCGCACGAAACGGTTCCAGCCGTCAGTGCGCTGGCGCCTACGAGTTCGCAGCTTCCAGATCGAGCAGCGCTTCCAGCTCGCCGATGTCGGCGAGCAGGCGGTCGGCGCGCGCGCCCAGATCGTCGGCGGTGCCGGTGCCCGAGAGCACGCCCAGCACCAGCCCGGCGCCGGCGGCGCGGCCCATCTCCAGGTCGTGGCGGCTGTCGCCGACGACGGCGATCTCCTTTGGCTGCAAGCCGGTCGCCGCGCAGAAGGCGAGCGCCATACCGGGCGAGGGCTTGACGCCGTGGCCGCTGTCGTAGCCGGCGACGAAGTCGAAGAGATCGAGAACGCCGAGCGCCTTCAGGCTCGCCGCCGCGCCCCTGGCGCTGTCGCTGGTGGCGAGACCGAGCTTCATGCCGCGCGCGCTCAGGCGCTCCAGCAGCGGCCGCAGCTCGCCGAGCGCAACCGCCCCGGCGGCGCCCTCGACATAGAGCCGGTCGATTTCCTCGACCAGCTCGCCGAGCGCCCGCTCCGGCAGCGCCGGCGCCCAGAGGCTCGCGATCTCGATGGTGTTGCCCTGGGCGAGCGCGGAGCCGGCCCGTGTGCGCTCGCTCGCCGGATCGACACCGCCGGCCTGCAACAGGCGCTCGGCGAGGCGCTCGTCGCCGCGCGCCAGCGTGAGCGCAACGATCCGGTTGATCGGCCCCCAGGTCGCGTGGAAGTCGAGCAGCGTGCCGTCCTTGTCGAAGAGAATGCCGCGAATCGCCACGCTCGTCTCCTGCCCTCGTGCCGGGACTCCTGGGAAGCTGCGTGATCCCGGCCCTCATGTTTCGACAGGCTCAACATGAGGGTTTCCCTTGTGCTCCTCATCCTGAGCCTGTCGAAGCCTCATCCTGAGCCTGTCGAAGGATGAGGAGCGCAATGCCGATTCGATCTGAACGGATGTCGCTCTAGTGTGGTGGTTCGGAAGTTCTCTCTCTTGCCTGCCGCGAGTCCGTAAGAGAACTTCCGAACCGAACCACACTAGATTCATAGACTTGCTAGTGT
>JBOHKJ010000409.1:0-8131 GCA_050728975.1 Kiloniellales bacterium
TCACGCTCGCGCCGCTCGAGCCGGAGGATCGCCTCGGCGCCGATCCGGCGCTCAATCTCCTGGCGGTGCCCGAAGCGAAGCTGGAGATGCTGGCCGCACGCTTCGTCTGAGGCGGTCAGGCGCTCAGGCGGCTGTCGAAGGGCACGACATCGACGGCGCAGATCAGCCGATCGATCCGCCCGCCGTCGGCGAGCGGCAGCACCAGCCGCTCGAAGTCCCGAAATTCCGGCAGCAGATAGTCCAGGCGCTTGCGATAGACCCTGGGCTCGCGGGCCTCCACTACCTCGCGATAGTCGCCGCTCGGGTCCGGCCCGCCGCGCCGGTACTCTGCGCTGTCGGTGTAGAGGCCTGTCGCGTTGCAGCCGAACCAGGAGACGACGTTGTTGCCGACCAGCCGGAATCGGAACCGCAGCGGTTTCTCCTCGACGTCCAGCAGCATCACGTTCGACAGCAGCCTGGGGATTTCCGTCGGGTCGATGTCGCGGCGGCAGGGGAGGCCGCCGGCGCGGCGCTTGCCGGCCCAATAGGCATAGAGCGCGCGCGTGACCGGAAGCCCGATCGCCGCCGGATCGAACCGGGCCGCTACTCCCCTCGCGCAGGTGGACACTCCTGCCGCCCTCCGAATCGGCCGCTGCCGCCCGAAAAGATGCCCCCTCTCGCACCGCCGGGGCAAGGGTCTCGCGGCTCCGGAGAGGATAGCCTCTCTTGGTTAAGCCATTCCAAGCGCGCGCAGGTAGAGCTCGAGCAGCGCTTCCTGCTCCTGGCGCTCGTTGGACTCCAGCTTCCGTAGCCTGATCACCTGGCGCAGCGTCTTGCCGTCGAAGCCAGCACCTTTGGCCTCGGCGTAGACCTCGCGGATGTCGGCGCTGAGCGCCGCCTTCTCTTCCTCCAGCCGCTCGATCCGCTCGACGAAGGCGCGCAGCCGCTCCGCCCCGATGCCGCCAACGTCAGCCATAGCCCCGCCCCTCTCAGGATGCCCCACGTCTCGATCTTCTTGATGATGCGGGTGCGGCGAACGCGCGCCCGCGCGGGTCGCGACCCTAGAGCACGATCCGGAAAAGTGGAAGCCACTTTTCCGATTAGGCCGTGCTCAACCTGTCGACCTAGAGCGACCGCCCGCTCGACAACGGCCGCCGCAGGCACGCGCCACTGCGCGTTCCGGTCAGTGGCCGCTGTGGGACTTGGCGAGCGCGGCCTTCTGATCCGGCGTCGCTTCGGTCTGGTGCCTGGCCTTCCACTCTCCATAGGACATGCCGTAGACCTTTTCGCGCGCCTGTTCGTAGTCGACCTTCAGCCCGCGCTCGTCGGCCGCCGCGACGTACCACTTCGACAAGCAGTTGCGGCAGAAGCCGGCGAGATTCATGAGATCGATGTTCTGCACGTCGCTGCGCTCGCGCAGATGCTGGATCAGCCGGCGGAAAGCGGCGGCCTCGAGCTCGGTGCGGGTCTTGTCATCCATTCGTCTCGTCCTTTTCCTGGGGAGGCGGCAGCGCCTGTGCGACGCGGCTGCTCGCTTTCCCTATCTTGGCGCCGGGGTGCGACTTGTGAAGGCCCGGCGGTCGTCACTTCGCCGCCGCCACGCTTTGCACCTCCAGGTCGGCGACCGTCTCGGCGATCAGAAAATCGACCACCGCGTCGAGCGCCTCTTTCTTCTCGGCGCCCTTGTCGCGCGCCTCGCGGAACACCGCGAGCTGGCGATGGGCGCTGGTACCGCGCGTCAGGATGCTGCGTGCCGCCTCCACTTCGGCCAGACAGTCGAGGGCCAGGGCGTCGACACGCACCAGCTCGATCATCTCCTCCAGCAGATCGCCGTAGGGCACGACGGTGCCCTTGCCGAAGTCGACCAGCCCCTCGTCGAGACCGTAGCGCTGGGCGCGCCAGCGGTTCTCCTGAATCAGCATGTTGGCGTAACGACGCCAGCGCTGGTTGCCGCGCTTCAGGCGATGGAGCATCGAAAGCAAGCATTGGTAGAGCGCCGCCACCGCGACCCCGTCGCTCAGCCGGGTGCAGATGTCGGTGATGCGAACCTCCAGCGTCGGGAAGCGCGCCGAGGGTCGCACGTCCCACCACAGCTTGGTTGCGTCTTCGATCACGCCGGCGCTGGTCAGCACCGCAAGGTGCCGCTGGTATTCGCCGGCGCTGTCGAAGAGCTCCGGCAGCCCGGTGCGCGGCAGCTCGTCGAAGACCGCGATGCGATAGGACTTGAGGCCAGTTTCCTCGCCGCGCCAGAAGGGCGAGGAGGTCGACAGTGCGAGCAGATGCGGCAGGAAATAGCTGATCTGCCCCATGAGGTCGATGCGCAGCTCCTCGTCGTCGAGCCCGACGTGGACGTGCATGCCGCAGATGACGAGGCGCCGCGCGACCGCCTGCATGTCGCGGGCGAGAATGTCGTAACGCTCCTTGTTGGTGTGCTTCTGCGCGTCCCAGGCGGCGAAGGGATGGGTCGAAGCGGCGATCGGCGCCAGACCGAATTCATCCGCCACCTTGGCGACGGTGCCGCGCAATTGCGCGAGCTCGGTGCCGGCTTCGCCGGCCTTGCGGCAGACGCCGGTCCCGACCTCGATCTGCGAGCGCAGGAACTCCGGGCTGACGTGGCCGCTGAGCTCGCGCTCGCACTCCTCCATCAGGCCCTTGGGCGCCTCGACCACGAGATCGCGAGTCTTGCGGTCGACCAGGAGGTACTCCTCCTCGATGCCTATGGTGAAGCTCGGCTCCTTGGCCATCAGTAGCGCTCCACCCGATAGAGCCCAGGATCGGCGAGGATACCGCCCAGCACGCCCGCGAGGCGCGCGCTCCAGCGCTCAGCGCCCTCGTGGGTGTCGATCAGGTCCTGACGCACCTCGATCAGCGCATGGGCGAAGCCGCGCGGCTCGGCGTGACGATGCAGCGTATAGCCATGGCCATCGCGCCCCGAATAGGGATGGTTGTCGCCGACCGCGATTCCCTGGTCAGCGAGCGCCGCCATCAGCGGCACCGGGAGGCGCGGATCGCGATTCCAGAGGATGCCGATCTCCCAGGGCCGCGTCTCGCCCTTCATGACGGGCGTGAAGGAGTGGAGCGAGAGGATCGCCGGCGCCTTACCCGATGTCAGCTTGCGATCGATCTGGCGCTCGATGGCGACGTGATAGGGCTCGAAGAAGGTGGCGACGCGAGCCTCGATCTGCGATTCGCCGAGCCCGCGATTGCCCGGCACGATCGCGCCGTCGGACAGCTCCGGCACCCGGGTCGGGTCGTCGGGCGGACGGTTGGGATCGACGATCAGGCGCGAGAAGTGGCTCAACACCGCCGGCGCGTCGAGCGCCGTTGCAAGCCGCTCGGCGACCTCGGCGATGCCGATGTCCCAGGCGATGTGCCGGGCGAGCGCAGCCGCGTCCAGCCCCAGATCCGCGAGCGAGCGCGGCATGAAGGCGCTGGCGTGATCGCAAACCAGGACCAGCGGCGCCTTGCCGCCGTCGTTGAAGACGCGGAAGGGCGCCGGCTCGTCAGCGGCGAGCAGGGCTGGAGCCAGCTCCGCCTTTGCCAGAGGCTGATGCATGGCAGGGACTATAGCCGGGGGCCGCCCGAACCGACAACGCGAGCGGCAGCGGAGCCGGGCCCTGCGATTGACCGTGCCGGCCCGCCCGGCGCTAAATGGGTCGCCTTTGCAAGCCCGCCGAAAGCCCCTTCCCGATGACCGACAAGCGCTTCAAGCCGAACACCTTTTTCTGCATCGACGGGCATACCTGCGGAAACCCGGTGCGGCTCGTCGCCGGCGGAGCCCCGGCGCTGAATGGCGCCACCATGAGCGAGAAGCGCCAGGACTTCCTCGCCCGCTACGACTGGATTCGCACCGGCCTGATGTTCGAGCCGCGCGGCCACGACATGATGTCGGGCTCGTTCCTCTACCCGCCGACACGGAGCGACTGCGACGTCGCAATCCTCTTCATCGAGACCAGCGGCTGTCTGCCGATGTGCGGCCACGGCACTATCGGCACGGTCACCTTCGCGCTGGAGCGCGGGCTGGTCGCGCCGCGCGAAGAAGGCCTGCTCGCGCTCGACGCGCCGGCCGGCCGGGTCGAGGCGCGCTATCGCCTTGCCACTGGCGCCAACGGGATGGGCCCGCGGGTCGAGGCGGTGCGAATCACCAACGTCGGCTCCTATCTCGCCGCCGACGCGGTCACCGTCGACTGCCCCGAGCTCGGCGAGCTTACGGTCGATATCGCCTACGGCGGCAACTTCTACGCCATCGTCGAAGCCCAGGCGAACTACCGCGACCTGGAGCAGCTCTCGCCCGGCGACATCCTGCGCCTCTCGCCGCCGCTGCGCCGCGCGCTCAACGAGGCGGTGAGCGTCGTGCATCCCGAGGACCCGACCATCAAGGGCGTCAGCCACATCCTCTGGGCGGGCAAGCCGAAGCATCCGGAGGCGCAAGGCCGCAACGCGGTCTTCTACGGCGAGAAGGCGATCGACCGCAGCCCCTGCGGCACCGGCACCTCGGCGCGCATGGCCCAGCTTGCCGCGCGCGGCAAGCTCGAGGTCGGCGACGACTTCGTCCACGAGAGCATCGTCGGCTCGCTGTTCCGCGGCCGGGTGGAGGCGGCAAGTAAGGTCGGCAATCACGCAGCCATCGTGCCCTCGGTCGAGGGCTGGGCGCGCATCACCGGCTTCAACACCATCTTCCTCGATCCGAGCGACCCTTACGCTGCCGGCTTCCAGGTGGTGTAGGCGGGAGGCCTCATACGCTTCGGCGGCCGCCGAACTATCGACCGCGAGCGCGTGCTAGGCTCGAGCCATGGTCAGCAATAGCCGCATCGCCGAGATCGCAGCCCTGGTCGGCGATCCCAGCCGCACCACTATACTGATGGCGCTGATGGACGGCCGTGCCTTTACCGCCGGCGAGCTGGCGCGCGCCGCCTCGGTAACGCCGCAGACCGCGAGCGGGCATCTGGCCCAGCTCAGCGCCGCCGGGCTGATCGAGGCCTGGAAGCAGGGCCGCCACCGCTACCACCGCCTGGCTTCGCCCGCGGTCGCCGAGATGCTGGAGGGCATGGAGCAGGTCGCCCTGCTGAGCGCACCCCGAAACGCCAAGCTGATCGTCGTCGGCCCGCGCGAGCGCGACCTCAGGGCCGGGCGTACCTGCTACGACCATCTGGCCGGGCGGCTCGGCTGCGACATCACCGACGCCTTGCTCACGCACGATCACCTGGAGCTGGCGAAGGACGGCGGCGCGCTCACCGATGCCGGCACACAATTTCTCGCCAGGCTGGGCGTCGACATCGAGGGCGCGGCGGCGCGCGGGAAACGCACCGGGCGCAT
The DNA here is from genome assembly GCA_050728975.1 of Kiloniellales bacterium. Classification (GTDB taxonomy): domain Bacteria; phylum Pseudomonadota; class Alphaproteobacteria; order Kiloniellales; family JBOHKJ01; genus JBOHKJ01. The sequence continues at coordinate 5,296 of JBOHKJ010000409.1, forward strand.
CTTCTGCCGCCCCTGCATCGACTGGAGCGAGCGGCGCCCCCACGTCGCCGGCGCCTTGGGTGCCGCGCTCTGCAAGCACGCCTTCGCGCGCGGCTGGATTCGGCGGCGCAACGACACCCGCGCGGTCATCGTCACGCCGAAGGGTCAGCTCGAGCTGCGCAAGGCCTTCGGAATGTCGTTCGGGTGAAGCGTCGACTCTCCTAAGCCGCGAGCTTGGGCCGCTCGGCCAGAGCCGCCTCGACGATGGCGACGACGCGGGCCCGCTCGGCGCCTTCGAGCGTCTGGCGCGGCGCGCGCACCGTCTCGCCGCCCATCCCGGCCATGGCCTGGGCGAGCTTGATGTACTGCACCAGCTTGGGATGGGTATCGAGGTGCAGCAGCGGCGTGAACCAGCGATAGAGCGCGCGCGCTTCCTCCCAGCGCTGGGACTGGGCGAGCTCCCAGATGCGCACCGTCTCGGCCGGGAAGGCGTTGACCAGTCCGGCGACCCAGCCCTCGGCGCCGAGCAGGAGGGCTTCGAGCGCCAGGTCGTCGACGCCGCAGAACAGCCGGTAGCGCTCGCCGCAGAGGTTGACGAGGTCGGTGATGCGACGCACGTCGTCGGAGGACTCCTTGATCGCGACCACGGTCTCCTCGTCGGCGAGCTCGCCGAACATCTCCGGCGTCACGTCGATGCCGTAGGTGACCGGATTGTTGTAGATCATGACCGGAAGGTCGCTGGCGCGCGCCACCTGGCGGAAGTGCAAGAGCGTCTCACGGGCGTCGGATTTGTAGAGGAGGCCGGGCAGCACCATGAGACCGCCGGCGCCGAGCTTCTCCATCTCGCCGGCAAAGCGGCAGGCGCGCGCCGTCGCGGTCTCGGCGACCCCGGCCAGCACCGGCACCCGGCCGGCCGCCTGATCGATCGCCGCCATGACGACGTCGCGCTTTTCCTGCCACTCCAGGCTCTGGCTCTCGCCCAGCGTGCCCAACATGATGGCGCCGTGGCAGCCGGCGCCGATCAGCCGCTCGACATGGGCTGCCGTCGCCTCCAGATCGAGCGTCTGGTCGCTCCTGAACTGCGTGGTTACGGCGGGATAGACGCCGCGCCAGTCGGCGGTCATGGCTCGCTCCTTCGATCCTTCTCCGCGTTGTGCCCCCGCCCAAGTGGTTAGCACGAAGCCGGCCAAGCTGTCATGATCGCTCGCCCTTGCGAACCACAGAGCTCCGGCGTTGACTGCGCCATCCCTCGACCCGTGTGCCTTTCTCGATCGGCTCTTCGCGGCTGCGCTCGCCGCCTGCAATCCGACTCTGCTGGTCCCCCGGCACCTCCCCGCGCCGCCCAAGGGGCGGACCCTGGTGGTGGGCGCCGGCAAGGCCGCAGCCGCCATGGCAGCGGCTGTCGAGGGCGCCTGGAAGGGCCCGCTCTCGGGTCTGGTGGTGACCCGCTATGGCCACGGGGTGCCCTGCGCCAAGATCGAGGTGGTGGAGGCCGGTCATCCGCTGCCCGACGCGGCGGGGCAGAAGGCCGCCGAGCGCATCCTGGCGCTGGCCGGAGAGCTGGGCGCCGACGACCTCCTCCTGGCCCTGATCTCGGGCGGCGGCTCGGCGCTGCTGGCTCTGCCAGCGGCGGGACTGGCGCTGGCCGACAAGCAGGCGATCAATCGTGCGCTGCTGAGAAGCGGTGCGGCGATCGGCGAGATGAACTGCGTGCGAAAGCATCTCTCGGCGATCAAGGGCGGGCGCCTTGCCGCTGCCGCCCATCCGGCGCGCGTGGTCACGCTCGCCATCTCCGACGTGCCGGGCGACCAGCCGGCCACCATCGCCTCGGGTCCAACCGTCGCAGATCCGACCAGTCTCGCCGAGGCGTTGGATATCCTCGCGCGCTACCGCATCGCTGTCCCGCCGGCGATCGCCCGTCACTTGGCGCATCCGGCGTCCGAGACCCCCAAGCCCGGCGATCCGGCACTAGCAGCAAGCGACTTCCGCCTGATCTCGCGGCCGCAGGATGCGCTCGCGGCAGCCGCAGCGGCGGCCAAGGCGGAAGGCATCTCTCCGCTCATCCTGGGAGACGCCATCGAGGGCGAGGCGCGCTCGGTCGCGCAGGAGATGGCCGAAACGGCCCTGAACGCCGCCCGCAATGCCGGGACAGCCTCCGTCCTGCTCTCGGGCGGCGAGACCACCGTCACCGTGACCGGGGGCGGGCGCGGCGGGCGCAACGCCGAGTTCCTGCTCGCCCTCGCGCTCGCCCTCGATGGCGCCCCCGGGATTCACGCGCTCGCCTGCGACACCGACGGGATCGACGGCAGCGAGGACAACGCCGGGGCCCGGCTGGCCCCGGACAGCCTGGCGCGCGCCCGGGCCGCCGGCCTCGATCCGGCGGCTCTGCTGGCCGACAACGACGGCTACGGCCTGTTCTGGGCGCTCGGCGACCTGATCGTCACCGGCCCGACCCGGACCAACGTCAACGACTTCCGGGCGATCCTGGTCCTGCCCCGTTGAGGCTCCGATTCGCCGCGTCAAAGTAATAATATAGATAAGTAGAATAAATCTCAAATTTTAGACAATTTTATTTTTATTTATTCTTTATTTTTTGTTGACAACTTCTTACTTTTTCGTAAAGTGCGCCCGGAGCAAGGCCAGGGAACGGGAGCGAATAACCATGTTCAGAACCCTCAAGGCATTCTTCGCCGACGAAACCGGCAACGCCGCGGTCGAGTACGGGATGATCATCGCCCTGGTCTCGGCGGTGACCATCGGCAGCTACGAAGCGCTGGGCCAGGCCCTGGTCGCGCTGCTGGACGCCATCACCGCCGAGCTGCTGGCGGTCCTCGACACGCTCGCCCGCTAACCGGAC
>JBOHKJ010000410.1:0-4549 GCA_050728975.1 Kiloniellales bacterium
GCCTCCTGCGCGATGCGGAAGAGCGCGACCGCGATCTCGGCCTCGGCCAGCGCGTCGACGGTATCCTGCTGATGCTGCTGGCGGTCGGCATCTTCTCGATCATGGACGCCATCATCAAGTGGGTGACGGCCGGCTATCCGACGATCCAGATCGTCTTCTTCCGCAGCTTCTTCGCCTTCGTGCCGCTCTCCTTCTTCGTGTTCCGGCGCGGCGGCGGGCTCGCCACCCGGCGCACCTTCGGTCATGTCGCACGCGCGGTAATCGGGCTCAGCTCGATGGTCGGCTTCTTCTACGCCTTCGCATACCTGCCGCTCGCCACGGTGGTCGCGATCGGCTTTGCGGCGCCGATCTTCATTACCGCCTTGTCGGTGCCGCTGCTGGGCGAGGCCGTGGGTCGGCGCCGCTGGAGCGCGGTGGTGGTCGGTTTCCTCGGCGTGGTCATCATGGTCAGTCCGGGGGCCGACGTCTTCGATCCGGTCTCGCTTGTAGCGCTGGTGGCGACCGTGTTCTACGCGCTGGCGGCGGTGCAGGTTCGCAAGCTCTGTCGCACCGAGAGCGCGACCGCGATCGTGTTCTATTTCTCGCTCGCCTGCTCGCTGATCTCCGGCCTCCTACTGCCCATCTATTGGGTGACGCCCAGTTGGGGCGATCTCGCGCTCCTGATCTCAATCGGCCTGCTGGGCGGCTGCGCGCAGATCGCCATGACCAACGCCTATCGCCGAGCCGAAGCGGCACTGGTGGCCTCCTTCGACTACACGGCGATCGTCTGGTCGGTACTGCTCGGCTATTTCATCTGGGACGAGCTGCCGCGAGCCAACGTCTGGTTCGGCGTCGCCCTGGTGATTGCCAGCGGCGCCTACATCCTCTATCGCGAAACCACGCTGGGCTTGAAACGCGGCGCCGGCCGCCGACTGCACAGCCGGCGCTAGCCGTAGCGTTCAGGCGCTCTCCTTCCAGCGCCCCGCCTCGTCCTGCTGCCAGTAGGTGAGCGCGTGACTCGCACCCTGGAGGGTGCGCCAGTAGGCGCGCGCATCGCTCACCGCGGCGTCGTTGCCGCCGTCGAATAGCACCGCGCAGAGGTCCACCTTTTCGACCAGGCTCGAGCGCACGCCGTCTGTGAGGAACAGGACGTTGGCGCGATTCGGCAGCTCGTCCTCGGCGGTGAGCCAGATCGGCTGTTCCGCGGCGAAGCCGTCGGCCGCCGAGCCATGCGGCAGAAAACTGTGATCGTTGTAGGTCCAGAGCAGGTTATTGAGCGCCTCTACGCGCTCTGGCGAGCCGGCCTGCACCACCGCACGCTGTCCGCGCTCCAACGTGCGCTCCAGCATCTGCGGCAGCGCCACTTCGAGCGGCGTGCGCGTCAGATGATAGAAGCGGACCTCGGTCATCGCGCACCACCCTGCTTTGGCGGCCGCGGCCTAGCGCTCGTAGTGGTCGGCCACCAAGCGATCAAGCAAGCGCACGCCGAAGCCGGTCCCACCCTTCGGCACCGTCGGCTTGTCGCGATCGCTCCAGGTCACGCCGGCAATGTCGAGATGCGCCCAGGGCGTACCGTCCTGAATGAAGCGCTGCAGGAACTGCGCCGCCGTGATCGAGCCTCCGGAGCGATTGCCGATGTTTTTCATGTCGGCGGCCGCGCTGTCGATAAGCTTGTCGTAGTCTACGCCGAGCGGCATGCGCCACAGCTTCTCGTCGACCTTCTGGCCAGCATCCGTGAGCTGCTTGGAGAGTGTGTCGTCGTTGCTGAAGAGGCCGGCGTGAACGTTGCCCAGCGCGACAATGATGGCACCGGTCAAGGTTGCCAAGTCGACCACCGCCTTGGGCTTGAAGGTCGTCTGGGCGTACCACAGCGCGTCGGCGAGGACCAGGCGACCCTCGGCATCGGTGTTGAGCACTTCCGCGGTCTGGCCGGACATGGTCTTGACGATGTCGCCCGGCCGCTGGGCGGTGCCGGAGGGCATGTTTTCCACCAGGCCGCAGACGCCCACCGCATTTACCTTGGCCTTACGGCCGGCGAGCGCGCGCATCAGGCCGATCACCACCCCGGCGCCACCCATGTCCCATTTCATGTCTTCCATGCCGGCAGCCGGTTTGATCGAGATGCCACCGGTATCGAACGTGACACCCTTGCCGACGAAGGCGATGGGCCGCTTGTCCTTGCCCTTGCCAGCGCCATTCCAGCGCAGGATCAAGAGCTGCGGCTCGTTCGCAGAGCCCTGCGCCACTCCGAGCAGTGCGCCCATCCCGAGCTTGCGCATCTGAGCCTCGCTCAGCGCCTCGACCTTGACCCCTAGCTTGGTCAGCTTGCGCGCCTCGGCTACCAGCGACTTGGGATAGATGACGTTGGCCGGCTCGGAGACCAGGTCGCGGGTGAAGAACACGCCCTCGGCCACCTTCTCCAGGATCGCAAAGGCCTTGCGTGCGGCTGCCGCGTCCTTCACCAGGATCGTGACCTTCTTCAAGCTCGGCTTCTTGTCGGCTTTTTCGCGAGTCTTGTACTTGTCGAAGCGATAGCTGCGCAGCAGCGCACCCAGCCCGTAATGGGCGGCGCGCTTGGCGCTCTTCAGCTTGGCGCCGCGCAGCTCGTCGACCAGATAGGCCGCTTCGCCGTCGCCACTGCCGGCAAGCCGGGTCGCCGCGGCGGCGCCGATGCGCTCGATATCGAGGTCGGTGAGCTCGCCCGGCTTGCCCACGCCAACCAGCAGGATGCGGCTGTTGGGGATCCCGGCCGGGGCCACGATCTCCAGCATTTCGGCCTTCTTGCCATCGAAACGGCTGTGCTTCATGGCGCGGGTGAGCGCCCCCCCGCAAAGCTTATCAAGCCTGACGGCGCTCGGCGTGAGCTTGCGGTTCTCCATGACGCCGGCGACCAGGGCCCCGCTCTTCGGCAGGCTCGGACCGGCAAAGCCGATGGTGATGGCCATCTGACCCCTTTCCTCGGCGGACTGGGAGAGGCCGCCTTCCTCCCGCGCGGCCGGCGCCGCGCCAGCCCAAGCGATTACGGGAGCCCGCACCCCCTGTCAACGCCCCGAGGCCTGCCCTGCCGACCCTCCGCCAGACCGCGCCGGCGGGGGGAAGTGGCTGGACGGGCTAGGCTATTTCCGGCTATCCCTGTCGGTCGGGGAATACGGCAGTTTCCAACACAGGCGGAAGGGCCGGGAGGCAATGGGAGCTATCCCGCGATACATATTGGGCCAACTGACGATCGCCACAGTGTTCGTCACGATGGTGCTCACCTTCGCCATCTGGCTGACGCAGGCCCTGCGCCTCATCGACTTTATCGTCAACCGCGGCCTGCCGCTCTCGACCTTCTTCTCCTTCGTCGCTCTGCTGCTGCCATCGTTCCTCGGCCTGGTGCTGCCGGTGGCGACCTTTGTTGCGGTGCTGTTCGTCTACAACAAGCTGACGATGGACAGCGAGCTGGTGGTGCTGCGTGCCGCCGGCCTGTCGCAATTCCAACTCGCCCTGCCGGCGCTCGTGCTCGGTATCGGCGTCACCGCGGTGGTAGCCAGCATCACGCTCTACTTCATGCCGCTGTCCTACCGTGCTTTCAAGGACCTGCAATACGCGATCCGCTACAGCTACTCGACGGTGCTGCTCCAGGAAGGCCAGTTCACCACCGTTTCCGACGCCATCACGGTCTATGTGCGCGAACGCAACGCCGACGGCGAGCTGCGCGGCATCCTGGTTCATGACAGCCGTGACCCAGAACGCCCGGTCACCATGATGGCGGAACGCGGTGCCGTGGTGGACAGCAACGAGGGTCCGCGCGTCGTAATGGTCAACGGCAATCGTCAGGAAGCGGTCAGGGGCGAGGGACGCGTGTCGCTGCTCTATTTCGATCGCTACACAATCGAGCTGGGCAGCGGTGGCGACGTGCTACCCAGCCGCTTCCGCGAGCCGCGCGAGCGCTATCTGACCGAGCTCTTCGGGCAGGATCCGGCCAGCATGGAATTCAAGCAATACAAGGAGTTGGTAGCCGAAGGACACCAGCGCTTGACCGCTCCGCTCTATGGCTTGGTCTTCGTGCTAATCGCGCTCGCCGCACTGCTGGCCGGCGAGTTCAACCGCCGCGGCCAGACCAAGCGCATCTTGATCGCGGTCGGCACCGTGGCGGTGCTCGAAGGTCTCGCGCTGGCGCTGCAAGACCTCTCGGTGCGGACGCTCCAGGCAGTGCCGATGATGTATGTCGCAGTGGCGGCTCCCGCCGTCGTCGCATTGTGGGTGCTGCTGGCGCCCCCGCGCCGCCGGACCCAGGACGAAGTCGCTGCAGAGCCGGTACGATGAACGCGACGCTCGCCCTTCCGCGCATTCGCCGTATGCGGCTGTCGCCGACGCTCCTTGGCTATATCGCACGCCAGTTTACGCTCTGGTTTTTCAGCTTCCTCGGCACGCTGACCGGAATCATCCTTCTTGTCAGCACGGTGGACCTGCTGGATCGTCTGGCCGGCAAGGATGGCTCGCTGGGGCTGGTATTCCGGATGGTGCTGCTGAAGCTGCCCTACCTCGCCATGGAAGTGATGCCCTTCACGATCCTGTTCGCCGCAAT
>JBOHKJ010000411.1:0-2073 GCA_050728975.1 Kiloniellales bacterium
GCTTCGACGAGGAGCCGGTCGAGCGCATTCGCAGCCAGCTCCTGGTCGGCCTGGCGCGCGACGCCGAAGACCCCGACCACATCGCCGGGCGCGTGCTGCGGCGCCTGCTGTTCGGCAATCATCCCTACAGCCGCGAGGTATCCGGAACCCCGGAGAGCATCGCCAAGATCGCCGTCGCCGATCTGCGGAGCTTCGTCGCCGAGCGCTTTGGCCGCGACAATCTGCTGGTCGGCGTGGTGGGCGACATTACGCCCGCCGAGCTGGCGCCGCTGCTTGACGACACCTTCGGCGGGCTACCGGAGAACAGCGCGCCCCACGACCTTCCCGAAGCCGATGTTTCCACGGAGGGCGCGGTGGTGGTGATCGAGAAACCGATCCCGCAGTCGATCGCGGTGCTCGGCCAACCGGGCATCATGCGCGACGATCCGGACTACTACACCGCTTACGTGGCCAACCACATTTTCGGCGGCGGCGGCTTCACCTCTCGGCTCTATCAGAAGGTGCGCGAGGAGCGCGGGCTCGCCTACTCGGTCTACAGCTACTTGAGCCCGCTCGATTACGGCGCCGTGCTCGGCGCCGGCGTCGCGACACAGAACGCGCGGATCGGCGAGTCGATCGAGCTCATCCGCGACGAATGGGCGCGCTTCGCCGCCGAGGGGCCGACCGAGAAGGAGCTCGACGACGCCAAGACCCATCTGACCGGCGCTTTTCCGCTGCGACTGTCCAGCACCGGTGCGATCTCCAGCCTGCTGGTCGGCATGCAGCTCGAAGAGCTGGGGATCGACTACATCGACCGCCGCAACGATTTCATCGAGGCGGTAACGCTGGAGGACGCGAGACGCGTAGCCGGCAGCCTGTTCCAGCCCGACGCGCTTTCGATCGTGGTGGTCGGGCAGCCCGAGGGCGTGACCGCGACACGGCCGCCGCCGGAGGGCGCCAGCTAAACCAGGGCGGCCGCCTTCCGGCCCGCCGGGCGCTCTGTTAGGTTGCGACTCTCTAAGCGCGAGCCGGGGCAATGCTTTACCGACAGGGAATCGAGGACTGCCTTTCCGCTGCGCTCGGCGCCGGCGGCTTCGACGCGCGCGCGCTCGACAAGCGCCTCGCCGCGAGCGAAGCCGGCCTCGCCACCCTCAGGGATTGGCACGCCACGAAGCGCCTGCCGTTGCTGACGCTGCCGGGGCGGAGCGACGACTTGGCGGAGCTGGAAAGGATCGCCGCCGACTGGCGCCGGCGCTTCGCCGAGGTGGTGGTGCTCGGCACCGGCGGCTCGGCGCTCGGCGCGCGCACTCTGCTGGCGCTCGCCAGTCCCGACCGCACACCGCGTCTCCACATTCTCGATTCGATCGATCCGGCAAGCGTCGAGACGCTGCTCGCAGCGCTCGATCTCGAACGCACCGGACTCTTGGTGATCTCCAAGTCGGGCGGCACTGCTGAGACCCTCGCCCAGGCGCTGATCTTCCTGCCAGCGCTCGAGCGGAGACTGGGCGCAAAGGCGCTCGCCCAACAGGCGCTGGCGATCAGCGAGCCGGGCGACAATCCGCTGCGCCGTCTCGCCGCCAAGTGGCGCATTCCCGTCCTCGATCACGATCCCGATCTCGGTGGACGCTTCTCGGTGCTGTCGCTGGTCGGCCTGCTGCCGGCGCTGATCGCCGGCCTCGACGCTGCGGCAGTGCGGCGCGGCGCGGCAAGGGTGCTGAAGGATACGCTCGGCGCCGCCGAGCCGCGAGACGCCGCACCCGCGCTGGGTGCCGCGCTCCAGGTCGCGCTCGCCGAAGACAAGGCCGTCAGCCAGTCGGTTCTGCTGGCTTATTGCGACCGCCTCGCCTCGTTCGGCCTGTGGTATCGCCAACTCTGGGCCGAGAGCCTTGGCAAGGGCGGCAAGGGCACGACGCCGGTTCCGGCCCAGGGCACGGTCGACCAGCACAGCCAACTGCAGCTCTACCTCGACGGCCCCCGGGACAAGCTCTTCACGCTGATGACCTTGGAGCAGAGCACGCCCGGCCCGTGTATCGCGCCGCCGCCGGACGGCGATCCGGCGCTCGCCTACCTCGCCGGGCGCGACCTCGGAACGCT
>JBOHKJ010000412.1:0-2880 GCA_050728975.1 Kiloniellales bacterium
GTAGTTGTCGGCGTACTGAGGATCGTCCGGCAGGTAAGCGATCGTCGTCATGACGGTCCACTCCTCCGTCTTCACGGCAGGGTCGGTATTGAAGAGCGTCCACTCCTGCGGCGCCTGCGAAAGGTCGCCGTAGCTCGGCTGGCTAAGCGAAACGCTCTCGACCTTCCTGCTTTCCGCGAACCAGACCACCTTGCAGAAGGCGTATTCGCGGGCCTGGTCCTTGGGGGCCACGACCTGGAGGCTGAAGCTGGTCCCCGAGGTGTCGCTGTACTTGGCCATCATGTCCTGGGCGGCAGCGGGCGGCGAAGATCCGGTCAGGACACCCATCGCCATGACTAGGAAGACGAGCCTGTTCGACATAGTTCGGATGCCCCTCTCATTCGGATTCGCCTCGGCGGCGAGCCCGTTGCCAAAGGAACCATGCCTATCCCGCGATGCTGATTTTTTGTTTGGATTGGAGCGACACTCTAGGCGCCGATTATGTCGTCATTCGGGCAGAGTCGTCCAGTCATGGTAAACGCGACAGCGAAAAATTCTCCCCGAAGATTCGAGTCGAACTTTACTCGTTCCCGCTACCGGACACGTGTCACCAGCCGCGCGCTACCACCCACCTTGGGCGAGCCACAGCTCGACCTCGTGGAGGCGGTCGTGGCCCCAGAAGGGCTCGCCGTCGACCAGGATATAGGGCGAGCCGAAGACGCCCTTCGCTTCGGCGCCCGCGACCTCCTCGCGCAGGCGGTCCTTGATCCGGGGATCGGCGAGCACGGCCGCCACCTCGTGGCGCTGGTAGCCGAGCCCGGCGGCGATCCCGGCCACCTCCTCGGCGCCGGCGATCGAGCGGCCCTCGCCGAAGGCGGCGTGATAGAGCGCCTTCGCCAGCTCGCGCGCGTCGGCGTTGTCCTCGTCCCAGGCCCAATAGAAGGCCCGGCTGGCAGCCACCGCGGCGAAGGGAAAGGGCTCCGGCAGGCGAAAGGGCACGCCGAGCTGGCGCGCCGAGCGCTGCAGATCGCGCGCCGCGTAGCTGCCCTTCAAGGGAATCTCGAGCAGCGGCTTGGCGCCGGTGGTCTTGAAGATCGCGCCCAACAGGAAGGGCTTCCAGGCCACCGCCCGGTCGTGGCGCGCGGCGATGGCGTCGATGCGCTGCGCCGCCAGATAGCCGTAGGGACTGGAGAAGTCGAAGTAGAACTCGATCGCCGCCGGCATTGCCCCTCCCCTCCCTCTTCGCTGCAGACTTTGCAGGTAACCTTTCGCTCTTAACCTAGTCGAATTGGCGAAACGCTGCGAGCGCGCGCGGGTACGCATGGTTAATGCGCGCTGCGATAGTCCACAGATTTGTGGATAACAGCGGACAGGCTGCGCAGCAAAGCGGCAGAAATCTTCTCATCGCTGCCAGTGGACGATTGAGGGAACGAGGCCGCCGCGCCTATACTCGCGGCACCCCCTCGAACCCGATGGTCTCGCCATCCATGCAACCGCCCAGCGTACCGGAGAGTCGGGCCGAGGATCCTGCCAGCCGCGAAGCCGAGGCGCTGGCCCAGCTCCTGGCGCCCGAGTTGGCCGCCGCGCCGAAAGGCGCCGACTGGGTCGCGCGCTACGAAGACTTCCTGCGCGCCAGCGTGGACTGGCTGTGGGAAGTCGACCGCGACTTCGCGCTGATCTTCGCCACCTCGCCGATGACGGCCGCGCTCGGCGCTCCGGTGCAGCTCGCGATCGGACGCAAGCTGCAGTCGCTCGGCGGCTGGCGCAAAGAGGACGGCACCGCAGCGCTGCCGCCCCAGCCGATCGCGCTGCGGCGCCCGTTCCGCGACGCGGTTTTCGCCTTCAAGGCCGGCGACGGAAAAGAGATCGCTTATCTGCTGTCGGGGGTGCCGGTCTTCGCCCAATCCGATCACCGCTTCGCCGGCTATCGCGGCACCGCGCGGCGCCTTCCCGTCCGGCCGGCAGTTTCCGCCGCGGCGACGGCACAGCCCGACCAGGGCGAGGCGACCGCCGAGGACAGCAAGGTGCTGATGAACGCGCTCGAGGAGACGCTGCTGAAGCACCAGGAGCTCTCCTGGCGGCTGGCGCGCCTGGAAGGCGAGCGCAGCGACCAGCGCATACCGATGGCGCGCATGGCCCACGAGCTTCGCACGCCGCTCAACGCCATCGTCGGCTATGCCGAGTTGCTGCTGAGCGGCGCGGCCGGCGAGATCGGCGCGCGCACCGGCGACTTCCTGCGCACCATGCTGGACGCGAGCCGCCACATGGATCAGCTGGTCGGCCGCCTGGAGCGGCAGGACAAGGAGTCCGGCCCGACGGCGCTGCGGCCGGAGATCGTCGAGGTCAACTCGATCATCGCCAAGGCCAAGGCGATCACCGCGCTCGCCGCCAGGACCGCACAGGTCGACCTGCGGCGCGTTGGGCCGATGGCCGGCGGCCGGGTCATGGCCGACCGCCTGGCGCTGACCCAGATCCTGGTCAACCTGCTGGCTAACGCCATCAAGTTTACGCCTTCGGGCGGCGCGGTCGGGCTGGAGACGCTGGTCGGCCCCGGCAATCAGCTGCGCCTGGTGGTCTGGGACAGCGGAGTCGGGATCGCAGCCGAGGAGCAGGAGAAGATCTTCGAGAACGGCTATCGCAGCAGCAAGACCGCGGCGGGTCACGACGGCCACGGGCTCGGCCTGTCGATCGCCCGCGAGCTCGCCCGCGCCATGGATGGCGACCTGACCGTAGCCTCGCAGCCCGCCAAGGGGTCGCGCTTCACCCTCTCTCTTCCGCTGGCCGCCGAGCCGCTGCCGAGCAGCCGCTAACGCTTCGTCCCGGTCGCCAAGCCGGCATCGCTTTCCGCCGCCGAGGGAGTAGACTCTTCGCCCGGTGCCAGGTCGGGGAGGACGGTAGCAT
>JBOHKJ010000413.1:0-1570 GCA_050728975.1 Kiloniellales bacterium
AGGCGCGCTCGACCGCATCGAGCGCGTGCCTCGGGACCATGTTGTCGATGTCGCCGACCAGGCGTCCCCCCGCTGCAGGCAAGCCGGCGGCGAGGTAGGCCGCGCCCTTGAGAAGCACGACCGGGACATCGAGGTTCCGGAGCGCTCGCTGGATACGGTTGATTTCCCAGCGGATGGTGCGTTCGTGATGCGCCGCGACGGTGGCAGCGGCGGCAAGATGATCCTCGATCCGATGCGGCAACGAACCGATGAAACCACCTGCGCGTGCCGCGGCGGCGAGTCGGGCGAGCAGATGGCACGCGCGCGCCCGAGGCAGCAGCGCCTCCCACTCGGGCTCGGTAAGCTCGACCATGACGGCCGGGCGGATGAGGAGCCCAAGCAAAAGGTCCGCATCACACAGCGGCCGCATAGCGCTCCTTTGATGCCTGCGGTTCGCGCGACAGACGATCGAGGGCCGCGACGGCATCGCTGAGATCGGAATGCGTGAGCCTGTAGCACTGGCACCGCTCGATCAGTCGGACCAGGGCCGTGAACCCCGTCTCACCGAGGATCTCGTAGTTCAGCGAGTTGTCGGCCATCCCCCAAAAAGCGCTGGTCTTCGAAGCAGGATCCAGATGCAGCGCCTCGCCCGCGACATAGCGGGGCATGACGATCCAATGGGGAACAGCAGGCTCCTCGGCTCGGCGGACGCTCGGCGAGGGTGGTTTCATATGGGCGACCGTGCCTTTGTGGGTGTCGATGGCAGGGGGCCCGAAGACCGCCGCGGGAGCCAAGCCGCGGATGATCTCGATGGCATCGTTCTTCAATGAGATCGGTCGAGCAAGGGCGCGGATGTGCCCTGCCTGCGGGTCGACCAACGCCAGCTCGTCGGAGAGCAGGCGCCACCCCGCGATGACGAGAGCCGCACAGAGCGTGCTCTTCCCGGCTCCGGGCCGGCCTGGCAGAAGCAGGGCCCGACCGTTGCGTTCGACCACGGCCGCATGGACAACGAGGAATTGATGCGCGGATCCATAAACGCACCGGTTCAGCCCCCATTCGAGCACCGCGAGGGCGAATGTTCGGGAGAAAGGTTGAAACGCAGGCGTGTCGCCCAGCAGGAGCTCGAACCGTCTCTCCGACCAAGGGAGGCGCAGCGGGCGGGGTCGTATGCGGACATGGAAGTCGCAGATGCTTGCCGGCGGCTCGAGCGGGAAATCCGCGTAGAGCAGGTGCAGCGGCGCGGCGAGCTCGGGCAGTCCGCTGACGATGCGGGAAGCGAACGGGCCCCAGCGGATCGCCACGCCCTCGCCCGTCAGCTGGGCGGCAAAGCGCTCCAGGCTCAGATCGCCGACCTTCATGGCGCGTCCGGCTCGGCCAGGCCCAGCTGGTCGAAGCGCGCGCAGGCCGCATCGACCCGCTGGATCAGCACGCTCGCGTCGAGCTCGAATCCCGTCGCAAAGAAACGGGCGAGTTCCGCCGTCGTAATCGGAGCGGCTTCGATCCGCCGCAATATGGCCGCCGAGAACGCATCCAGGAGGTGCGTCTGCCCGGAGCCGCGATTGAAGACGATCACCTCGTCCTCGTCCCACGA
>JBOHKJ010000414.1:0-3631 GCA_050728975.1 Kiloniellales bacterium
TTTGCCCGTGTGTCAAGAGCAATGCGGCCTTTCTACCCGCTCCCCGCGGCGGCGCGAGCGAGCACCGCGCGGCGATTTCCGCGACCCCACAGGAGCCCGGACTGCCGGAGCTGGCGCTGCCGCGCCGCATCGAGACGATGGAGGCACTGCCGCCCACCGGGACGGGGAAGGTCGACCTGCGCGTGCTGAACGAGAAGGCGAAGGGGGAAGGAGGAGACGGTGTGACGGGAAAGGCTTTATATTCACCCACTAGTCGCACAGTTTTCCACCGTGAGCTCACCCCTTCTTTCTGGCGAAGGCCCAGGCGCCTTCCTCGGCGAAGGAGTCGTAGCCGGGGTGCCGCTTCACCAGCAGCTCCCAGACCTTGCGGATCTGCGGCGTGGTCCGCTCCTCTTCCGGCAGCTTCGCCAGCCAGGGGTCCGGCGGCTCTCCGGTCTCGATCTTCTTGGCGAAGGTCCAATCGAGATCGTCGAAGAGAATCCAGCCGCCGGGGCGCAGCAGCCGATCCACCAGGAAGAAGGCGAAGCCCGAGACGTCCCAGTAGTGACCGCCGTCGACGTAGCAGAAATCGAAGCGCGGCGGCGGGTCGGCCTCGATGAGCTTCATCAGCCGCCAGGTGTAGGAGCGCGGCTGGTAGTGGACCGTCACCCAATCCGAAAGACCGAGGCGGCCCAGGACCGACTCGATGTTCGGCTGCTTGAGGCGCGCCTTCTCCCGGTCGATCGTCGTCAGATGCCCGCCGCCGAGCGCCCGCAGGATCGCGGCGATGAAGGCGCTGCTCTTGCCGTGAAAGAAGCCGAGCTCCAGGCAGTCCCTGAGGTCGTGCTCGGCCAGAAAGCGGCCCAGCCGCTTCGCCTGGCGCGGCGTCATGTAGGGAAGCGCGCCCAGCTCCTCCTCGACCGCCTTCACGGCAGCTTCGATCGCGGTGGCGGAAGAGAGAGACATCGATCTCCGATCGCTGTTTGCCTGCAGGGCGCGTCCGGGCGGGACGCGGCCTGGCGGAACGCGCGGGGGGCCGCTCTCGCCCGAGGTCATGGTGTTGGGGGCCATGGTAGACGAGCGCGCGCGAGCGACCAAGGAGCGGGGGCATGCCCACCTCACCCGGCGCAGCTTCGCTGCGCCACCCTCTCCCCCCAAATTGGGAGGAGAGGGGAAGCAAACAGGACTCTTGGCGTCTCGCCCTCCACCAATTGAACGGAGAGGGAGTAGACGAAGCTGTTGTTTCCTTCTCCGCCCAGCGGGGGGAGAGGGAAAGCGAACAGGACTCTCGGCGTCTCGCCCTTCACAAATCGAACGGAGAGAGAGGAGACGAAGCTGTTGTTTTCTTCTCCGCCCAGCGGGGGGAGAGGGTGGCGAGTGCGCCAGCACGAGCCGGGTGAGGTGGGTGCGCTCGAAAGAATCCCCCACCTCACCCCGACCCTCTCCGCCCCGGGGGGCGGAGAGGAAGCAGCGCTCGGCTCACTCCTCGACGGGAATCCAGATCTCGACCAGGCCGGTGCCGGCCTTGGGGTCGAACTCCGGGCCGTAGCGCTCGAAATGCGGCGCCTCGGCGGCGCGGTATTTCGATTCCGGCAGCCACCGGTTCCAGATGCTGTAGAAGGTGCGGCGGATCGCCGAGATGTGGTCGCGATGCGAAAAGACGGCGTAGCGCCGCTCGGGAATCCGCACCGTCATGAAATCCTTCGGCAGGTCGCCGGCGCGCGCGACCTCGACGCCGGCGATGTAGTCGAAGGCCTCGTCGGCGAAGTTGCAGCAGACGCCGTAGGCGACGCTCCCCACCTGCCCCGGCACGGCGCCGATGTGGTGGTTGAAGCGCTCCCACAGGCCGGGGATGGCGCGGCTGGCGTCGCAGTCGAAGCGCTCGCCGAGCCCGGCGATCAGCATGGGCTTGGTCTGCTCGAAGCGCGGCGCTTCGAGCGTCACGAGAAGGCTCTGATCCATTTCAATCGGCTCCACAAGCTTGAGGTTGTCGAGACGGCCTTGCGCGCGGAGCGCTTCGGGCGTGATGCCGAAGAGCTCGACGAAGGCCCGGGTGAAAGCCTCGTGAGAGCCGTAGCCGCTGGCGAGCGCCACGGTCAGGATGTCCGGGGCGCCGTTGGCGAGCGCGCGGGCGGCCTCGGTGAGACGCCGGCCGCGCAGGTAGGCCATCAGCGGGCGGCCGGTCGCGGTGCCGAAAGCCCGCGACAGGTGGGTGCGGGAGACGCCGCAGATCGCGGCGACCTCGGCCAGCGAGACCTCCCGCGAGAAGCGGTACTCGACGAACCAGAGCGCTTTGCCGACCGGTCCCATGACGCTTCCCACCGGGAGCCTCCTCTCACGAAAGCAGGAAGACAGCCTGCGCGCAATTCCCGCCGCGGCGTTTGATCGCGGTTGCGGGGGTGGCGAATTCAGAGAGGCCCACCTCACCCGGCGCAGCTTCGCTGCGCCACCCTCTCCGCCCGCCCGTCGCCGCTTGTGGCGACACGCGCCGCAAGAGGGGGCGGAGAGGGGCGATTCGGCCAGGGCTGCGGCGTTTCGCGCCTCCCTTCGCCGCCCCTCGCCCGCCCTCGCCCGAAATGAAAAGGCCCGGAGCGGGGGCTCCGGGCCTCTTCGGATCCGGCGCGAGCCGGCGGGTGGGGGTCCCGCTCAGCCCTCGGCGGCGTCGGCGGCGCTCTCGTCGGGACCTTCGAGCATGCCAGAGGCTACCAACCCGGCATTCTCGCGGATCGCCTTCTCGATCGCCGCCGCCACCTCCGGGTGCTCGCGCAGGAAGGTCTTGGCGTTCTCGCGGCCCTGGCCGATGCGCTGGCCGCCGTGGGAGAACCAGGCGCCGGACTTCTCGACGATGCCGGCGGTGACGCCGAGGTCGAGCAGCTCGCCGTTCTTGGAGACGCCCTCGCCGTACATGATGTCGAACTCGACCACGCGGAAGGGCGGCGCCATCTTGTTCTTCACCACCTTGACGCGGGTCTGGTTGCCGACCACCAGCTCCTTGTCCTTGATGGCGCCGATGCGGCGGATGTCGAGCCGCACCGAGGCGTAGAACTTGAGCGCGTTGCCGCCGGTGGTGGTCTCGGGATTGCCGAACATGACGCCGATCTTCATGCGGATCTGGTTGATGAAGACCACCAGCGTGTTGGAGCGGGCGATGGAAGAGGTGAGCTTGCGGAGCGCCTGGCTCATCAGGCGCGCATGCAGGCCCGGGAGCTGGTCGCCCATCTCGCCTTCCAGCTCGGCGCGCGGGACGAGCGCTGCCACCGAATCGATCACCAGCACGTCGATGGCCCCGGAGCGCACCAGGGTGTCGGCGATCTCGAGCGCCTGCTCGCCGGTGTCGGGCTGGGAGATCAGCAGCTCGCCGACGTCGACCCCGAGCTTGCCGGCGTAGCCGGGATCGAGCGCGTGCTCGGCGTCGACGAAGGCGCAGGTGCCGCCCTTCTTCTGGGCCTCGGCCACCACATGGAGCGCCAGCGTGGTCTTGCCCGAGCTTTCGGGGCCGTAGATCTCGACCACCCGGCCGCGCGGCAGGCCGCCGATGCCGAGCGCGATGTCGAGGCCCAATGAGCCTGTCGAGATCGCCTCGATCGCGATCGCCTCGCGCGAACCGAGCTTCATCGCGCTGCCCTTTCCGAACGCGCGGTCGATCTGCGCC
>JBOHKJ010000415.1:0-6151 GCA_050728975.1 Kiloniellales bacterium
GCGTAGGCGGCGCTCTCCCCCCGGCGCGCGAGCATGGCGCGATGGAGCACGGCGGCCCGCCGCCCGGCGACTTGCGTGCGGTGCGGCGCTACCGCCTCGCGCGGCTGCGCGCCGAGCTGGCCAAGGCGGAGCTGGGCGGCCTGCTGCTGTTCGACCAGATTGCGATCCGCTACGCCACCGACTCCACCAACATGCAGGTCTGGTGCGGCCACTCCGAGGTGCGCGCGTGCCTTCTGGTGGCGGGCGGGCCGCTGGTGCTCTACGACTACGCGCGGCACCCGCACCTGATCGCAGGGCTGGAGGGCATCGACGACTACCGGGTGCTGCCGCCGCTGCACTTCATGTTCTCCGGCGCCGAGAGCGCGGCGGCGGCGCGCGTGCTCGCCAGCGAGATCGATTCGCTGCTGCGCGATTATGCCGGCGCCAACCGGCGTCTCGCGGTCGACCGCTGCTCGCCGACGCTCGGCCAGGCGCTCGGCGAAACCGGTCTCGAGATTCTCGACGCCGCGCCCGTCACCGAGCGGGCGCGCGCCATCAAGTCGCCCGGCGAAGCGATGCTGGTGCGCGCCGCGGTCGCCGCCTGCGACACAGCCTGCGGCGCCATGAAGGCGGCGCTCGAGCCCGGCATCACCGAGGCGCAGCTTTGGGCCAAGCTCCACGAGGCCAACATCGCGCTGGGCGGCGAGTGGATCGAGACCCGCCTGCTGACCTCGGGGCCGCGCACCAATCCCTGGTTCCGCGAGTGCTCGCAGCGCGTCGTCGAGCAGGGCGACCTGGTGTGCTTCGACACCGACCTGATCGGCCCCTACGGCTATTGCGCCGACATCTCGCGCTCCTGGCTGTGCGGCGACGGCAAGCCGAGCGACGCCCAGCGCCGGCTCTATGCGGCAGCCTTCGAGCAGCTTCAGCACAATCTCGCCCTGGTGAAGCCGGGCGAGAGCTTCCGCGAGATCTCGGCGCGCTCCTGGCCGATTCCGGCGCGCTACGCCGAGCGGCGCTACGGCGTGATGCTGCATGGCGTCGGCCTCGCCGACGAGTGGCCCTCGGTCTACTTCGCGCCCGACGCCGCCAAGAACATGGACGGCGTGGTGGAGCCGGGCATGGTTCTCAGCGTGGAAAGCTACCTCGGCGAGGTGGGCGGACGCGAAGGCGTCAAGCTGGAGGAGCAGGTGCTGGTGACGGAGCAGGGCGCCGAGGTTCTGTCGACGCTGCCATTGGAGACCGATTGGCTTTAGGAAAGGGGCTCTCCGCTGCCTCTTGCCAAAAACTCGTTTCGGGAGATAAATCGCCGCCGCAGGACCAACCGGTGCCGTGACGGCGCGGTCCGTCCGCCCCGAGGACAGCGTAACGCCATGAATGGATTGACAATTCGCGCCGCTGCGGTGGCGCTTCTTGCGATGCTGCAAGGCCTGCCGACCACTGCCGCGGCCGCGGATGCCGCGACGATCGAGCGCGGCCGGTATCTCGCCGTGACCGGCGGCTGCAACGACTGTCACACGCCGAACTGGCCGGAATCGAGCGGCCAGGTCGCCGAAGCCGACTGGCTGACCGGCAGCCCGATCGGCTGGAGCGGACCCTGGGGCACCAGCTATCCCGCCAATCTGCGCCTCGTCGTGCAGCAGTTCTCGGAAGAGGACTGGCTGGCGCGCACCGAGAGCGAGCTGCTGCCGCCGATGCCCTGGTTCAACCTGGCGCGCATGACGAAAGAGGACCGCCTCGCCCTCTATCACTTCATCCGCTCGCTCGGCCCCAAGGGCGAAGCCATGCCGCCGGCGCTGCCGCCCGGCGCGAAGCCGACCACGCCCTACTTCGACTTCACGCCGCAAATGCCCTGAGAGTCGGGTTTCTTCGCGCTGCCGACCGGCAGGTGCTCGGGCCAAGCGCAAAGGTGCGAATCCTTAGAGCGAATCGCGATCGAGCGGAGCCGGATCGGATTCCAGTCGACCGCGTGAAATCGCTCTACGCCTAACGACCAGAGCAGAGCCACCGGGCGGATGGATCGCCTTCGGGCGATCCGTCCACCCGGCGCTGCTCTAGCGCCTTGCCCCGGCGGGCCCGAGACGGCACCATCCCGGCCGGGCGAGGACAGGCGAGACGCGCCGCTCGCCCCCCACGACGTCACGGAGACGACTGACCTAGGCGATGAATCGGCCGCACCCTGGCAAGACCGCAACTGCGCCTTCCGCGACGCGATCCAAATCGCCTCCGCCGCTTCCGCATCCGACTGCCGACCATCCGACCGCCGCCCATCCGACTGCCGACCATCCGACCGCAGCCTGGGCGCTGTTCCTGGACGTCGACGGAACGCTGCTCCATTTCGCCGCGACACCGGACGGCGTCGAAAGCGGCGCCGTCGTGCAACGGGTGCTCGCGCAGCTGTTGGACCGGCTGGAGGGTGCACTGGCGCTCGTGAGCGGCCGATCGCTCGCCAATCTGGATTCGCTCTTCGATCCGCTCGTGCTGCCCGCCGCCGGTCTCCATGGGCTCGAGCGGCGCGACGCAAGCGGCCGCCTCCATCGGCTGGGCGAAGCCGAGGCGCTCGATCACCTGCGTCGCCGGGTGGCGGCCGCCGTTCTGCAGTATGACGGCGTCATTTTCGAGGACAAGGAGCGGGCGATCGCCGTCCACTATCGCCAGGCGCCCGACCACGGCGCGGCGATTCGCACGACGATCGAGGCGCTGGTCCGGCCCGAAGCACGCGACCTCAAGGTTCTGCACGGCAAGCTGGTGAGCGAAATCAAGCCGCGGCACGCCGACAAAGGCTCGGCCATCCGCGCCTTCATGGAGGAGCCGCCCTATGCCGGGCGGACGCCGGTCTTTCTCGGCGACGACACGACCGACGAGGACGGCTTCGCAGCCGTGAACGCGCTCGGCGGCGTTTCGATCCAGGTCTTCGACCGCAAGCATCCCAGCGGCGAAAGCGCGGCGCGATTTGCGCTCGATGGCGTCGACCAGGCGATCGCCTGGCTCGAACGGGCGGCCGCAGCTCTCGATCGGACAAGGTGCGAAAGCCCCAGGTGACAAACCTCGATCTTGCCGTGATCGGCAACTGCAGCATCTCGGCGCTCATCGACTCGCGCGGCAAGATCGTCTGGTCGTGCCTGCCGCGTTTCGACAGCGATCCGCGATTTTGCGCGCTCCTCGACAGCCGGAACGGCAGTCGATCCGGCTTCTTCGATATCGAGCTGTTGGATCTCGCGGAAGCGCGGCAGAGCTATCGGCACAATTCCGCGGTGCTCGAGACGACCCTGCGCGACCGTCATGGCGGCGCCCTGCAAGTCATCGACTTCGCCCCGCGTTTCAAGCACCTGGGACGCACCTTCCGGCCCGCCATGATCATACGCCAGGTGGTGCCGATCGCCGGAGCGCCGCGCATAAGAGTCCGCCTCCGGCCATCGTACGAATACGGCGCACATTCGCCGGAAACGACCTGCGGCTCGAATCACGTTCGCTACGTGATGCCCGACCTCACGCTGCGCCTGACCACCAACGCCTCGGTCACCTACGTCACGGAAGAAGTGCCGTTCATCGTCGAGACGCCGATCAGCCTCCTGCTCGGACCCGACGAGAGCCTCACCGAGTCGGCCAGCGACGTGGCCCGCCAGTTCCTGGAAAAGACCGACGACCACTGGCGCGACTGGTGTCGCGCGCTTTCGATTCCCTTCGAATGGCAGGACGCGGTGATCCGCGCCGCCATCACGCTCAAGCTTTCCAACTTCGAGGAATCGGGCGCCATCATCGCCGCGCCGACGACCTCGATTCCCGAGTCGCCGGCGAGCGGCCGCAATTGGGACTATCGCTATTGCTGGCTGCGCGATTCCTATTTCGTGGTTCACGCGCTGAACGGGCTCGGCGCGACCAAGACGATGGAGGGCTATCTCAACTACATCATGAACCTGGCCGCCGCCTCGGAGGACGGCTACCTCCAGCCGGTGTTCGGACTGCTGCAGGACCGGCGGCTCGCAGAAACGACCGTCGACTCCCTGGCCGGCTATCGCGGCATGGGCCCGGTGCGGACCGGCAACGACGCCTATCGTCAGGTGCAGAACGACGGCTACGGCGCCGTGCTCCTGTCCTGCGCCCAGATCTTCTTCGACCGACGATTGGACTATCGCGGCGACGTGGCCCTCTTCGAGCGCCTGGAGAAGCTCGGCAAGCAGGCGGCGCAGCGCTGGGACCAGCCGGACGCCGGCTTCTGGGAATTGCGCTCGCGCGAGGCGGTGCACACCTATTCGGCCGTCATGTGCTGGGCGGCCTGCGATCGCCTCGGGCGGATCGCCAAGCATCTGCAGCTCGAGGAGCGCGCCCAACGCTGGCGCGAGCTCGCCTCGTCGATTCGCGAACAAATCTTGCGCCGGGCGTGGAACGAGAAGCTCCAATCTTTCGTCTCCACCTTCGACGGGGAGGCGGCCGATGCGGTGCTGCTGCTGTTGCCGAAACTGGGGTTTGTCGACCGCAGCGATCCTCGATTCGCCGGCACGGTTGCCCAGGTCGAAAAGGACCTCAAGAGCGGCCCCTATGTGCGGCGCTATGCGACGGCCGACGACATCGGGGTGCCGGAGGTCGCTTTCAACGCCTGCACATTTTGGTACATTGATGCGCTGGCACAGCTCGGCCGCAAGGCCGAGGCGCGCGACCTGTTCGAAAACATGCTGAACCGGCGCAACCCTCTCGGCCTGCTATCCGAAGACATCGCCCCGGACACCGGCGAGTTGTGGGGCAACTTTCCGCAGACCTACTCCATGGTGGGTCTGATCCACTCGGCCATGGCCCTGTCGCGGCATTGGGAGGAAGCCTTTTGACCCGCCTCGTGGTGGTTTCCAATCGCGTAACGCCGATCGATGCCGGCAAGGGCGGCGCCATAGGGGGTTTGGCGGTAGCGGTTCAGGACGCGCTCAAGGAGACGGGCGGCGTCTGGTTCGGGTGGAGCGGGGAGGTAACCTCGGAGACCTCCAGCACGCCGCGGATCGTCGAGTCGGGCTCGGTCGTCTATGCGACCATCGACCTCGGCGAGCGCGACCATGAGGAGTATTACACCGGCTTCGCCAACTCGGTGCTCTGGCCCCTGTTCCACAATCGCCTCGATCTCACGGACTATTCGCGGCGCAATATGGCCGGATACCACCGCGTCAACTCGATCTTCGCCGAGCGTCTGCTTCCGCTCCTCAGGCCCGACGATCTGGTCTGGGTTCACGACTATCATTTCATGCCGCTCGCCCGCAATCTGCGGGAGCTCGGCTGCCGCAATCGCTTGGGCTTTTTCCTGCACATTCCCTGGCCGCCGCCCGATCTGCTGCTGACGCTGCCGAATCACGAGCGTCTCGCGGAGCAGCTCGCCGACTACGATCTGATCGGTTTCCAAACGGCGCGCGACCAGCATACCTTCGAGACCTACCTTCTGGAGGAGGCAGGCGGCCGGCGGATCGCCCCCGGCGTGATCTCCGCCTTCCAGCGCACTATGCATTCGGGCGTTTATCCGATTTCCATCGAAACCGAAATCGTAGCCCAGGCGGCCGCCAAAGCGGCTATCTCGCAGCAAGGAGAGCGATTCAAAGCCAGCCTGCTGGCTCGAAAGCTGATCATCGGCGTCGATCGACTGGACTACACGAAAGGCATCGTCCAACGGCTGGAGGCGTACGAATACCTTCTCAAGCACTATCCGGCGTGGTGCAACAAGGTGGTCTTCACACAGATCGCGCCGCCGTCGAGAACCGACGTGCACGAATACCGGATCATGCGACAGCAGGTCGAAAACCTCGCCGGGCATATCAATGGCTCCTATGCCGATTTCGACTGGTCCCCGGTGCGCTATCTCAATCGCGGCTACCGGCGCAGCACGCTGTTGGGGTTTCTGCGTCACAGCCACGTCGGCCTGGTGACACCGCTGCGCGACGGCATGAATCTGGTTGCCAAGGAATATGTCGCTGCCCAGCCGCCGGACGACCCGGGCGTTCTCGTGCTCTCGCGTTTCGCCGGCGCGGCGGCCGAGCTGCAGGACGCCCTGATCGTCAATCCTTACGACATCGAAGGGGTGGGCGAAACGCTGGCGCGCGCGCTCGACATGCCGCTTGCCGAGCGCCGCAGGCGCTGGGAGCGACTCTACGAGCATCTGGAGCGGCATCACTTGCCGGCCTGGCGCATGGCCTATCTC
>JBOHKJ010000416.1:0-2982 GCA_050728975.1 Kiloniellales bacterium
GCGATCTTCACATTGGGGTTCCGCTTGCGGCATTCGCGCGTCAGGAAGAAGGTGACGTCGCGCGTCTCGGCGAAGAAGGTCAGCAGAATCGCCCAGTCGCCGGCCCGGCATTCCTCGTAGCTTGGAATTCGATTGTTCTCGATCCAGCCCTTCGCCACCGCTTCGCTGCAGCGTGCCCAGCCGGCGTAGCCCACCGGCTTGCCGGCGCGCGCAGCGAAGAGGAAATGCTTGCGCAGCACCTCGCCCGCCAGCACGCTCGACAGGCGGCCGAAGTTGTAGCCGGAAAAAGGCTCCTTGCCGCGCAGCATGTTGACCGCCAGCCCCAGCGCGAAGAAGTTGTTGCGCGGCTGGATGGCGACCAGCCGGTCGCTGTCGGGGCTTTGGGCCACGATCACGCCGTCGTCGGGGGATTCTTCCGCCATTGCGTTCGCCTAGTCCTGTTGGCTGCTCGCCCGGTCGGCCGGCAGGCGCGCGGCGAGCGACGCGAGCCAGGGGGCCAGCATCTCGGTTTCGGGAGCGAGCGCCGCCCAGCGGGCCCCGCGCGCCAGGCAGCGCTCGATGAAACAGCGCGCCACCCCCACCTTGTCGCCGGACAGCACCGCTACCGGGTCGCGCCAGGGTCCGTCCTTCTTGGTGGTCAGGATGAGGCTGGCACGGGCGCAGGAGTGGACCGCCATGAAGGCGGCGAGATAACGCAGCGCCTCCTCGGGATCTTCTCCTTCGTCGAGGAATTCCAGCAGGTGTCGATCGAGCGCCGCGGCCTCGCCCGCCGGCCAGTCGGGGGTGTATTCGTCGGCCAGGAACCAGACCACGTCGTCCAACGCGTTGCGGCAGCCGCAGTGCTCCCAGTCGATCCAGGCGACCCGGCCGTCGTCGCGGACGATCGCGTTGCCGGGCCGGGCGTCCCATTTGACGACGCGGGGGCGCTTGACCGCCAGGAGCTGGCCGAGCGCCTCCGGGCGCGGCGGCGGCGGCGCGTCCAGCAGCCGGCCCAGGCGATCGACCATGTCGACGAGCTGGGCGATCCATTGAGGCTTGTGGCCGATCACCGAGATGCCGCGCTCGAGCCTGGCATCGGCGGCGGCCTTCTGATTGGCGGCCAGGCTCGCCAGGCCCGCTTCCAGCAGGCGCTGGCCGGCGGCTTCGTCGCCCGCATCCTCGGCTGCCTGGAGCGCCTGGGCGAGGCGGCGGCCGCCGAGATCCTCCTGGATCAGCCACCGGCCGTCATAGGCGATGACGCCCGGCACGCCGTCGCCGCGTGCCGACAGGGCGTAGAGGATCGTGGCCTCGAGGCGCCCTCGGGCGGCCTGGGCGCGGCGGGTGACGATCGCCGAGCGGCCGTCTTCGAAGCGCATCCGGATCGATTGGCGTGCCCCTCCGGGGAAATCGATCTCCTTGGTCTTGGCAGCCAGCAGGGTTTCGCAGACCGCTCTCGCAGTCCCAGCGAAGCGCAGGAAGGCCCGCTTTCGCTCGGCGTCGCGGTCGCCTGCGTTGCGTGCCGATGCCGCTGATGCCGCCTTCGGGGTCGTGGCCATCCGTCGTCGTCCTCGGCGCTGTCGGTAGGAGCCAAAATACCCGATTCGCGGCGCCATCCCAGCGGTTCGGCGAAGCCTGTGCGGCAAGGGTGGAGGAATGGCTAAAAATGGCGTGAAAAGCGACGCCGAGGATGCGGCGGCACCGCGGGGCGCTCGAATATCGGCAGCGATCTAGGCCGCGCCGGGATTGCCGACCGGCTGCGCGGCTCTCTCGTATCTTGTCGAATCGCGCTTTCGCTGGCGGGATAGGAGGGCAAATCGAAGTGCTCGTGGCGATTCGACCTGGTCGACGCACGGTCGAGCCTATCGGCGTATTATTGCGCTAAGGAAAGAGTATTGCTCTCCATTATGTACTTAACCACTTTATCAACGAACGTTTAGATGTCGACTTGAATGTTAAGTGTTTAGTACTTGAATATTAGGAGTTATTTAAGAACTCACACAATATTGCGTGGCTTTTGAAGAAAGTCTTATTGCTGTTTGCGGCGCAAAAAGAGAGATTCGCAACCAATTCGCGACGACTCCGCGACAAACAAACCCCGCCCGGCACCCCCCCAAGGCCGAAGCGGCCCCCTCAGGAGGAGTAGTAATGACCGAGGATCTCACCCGCGGCTCTGGCGAGCTGTCCCATCAGGCTGAGCAGACCACGACCGAGAACGGTGCGGAGCTTTCCGCCAGCGCGGCCAGCGAGACGCTGAGCGGCCAGGCCACGACCTCGGTGACCCCGCCCCCGGCCGGGCAGACGGTGGTGTTCCAGCCCCAGGCGGGCGACCGCTTCGCACTCAACGCCAATCCCGCGGACGTGCGAATCCTGATCGAAGGCAACGATGTCATCCTGGCCTTCGACACCAACGGCGACGGCACGCCGGACAGCAGCGCGGTCTTCGAGAACCTGGTGAACGTCGCCCAGGGCGACAATCCGCCGGTGGTCGTGGTCGGCAACCAGCCGATCGCCGCCAACGTGCTGATCGGCGGCGTGCTGGCGCTGGCCGGCGAGGAGGCCACCGTCGAGACCGCGGCCGACGCCGGCGCGGAGGGCACCGGCGGCACGCAGTACAACGACGACCTCGGCGACGTGATCAACCTCCTGGTCGCCCAGGGCATCATCCCGCCGACCGAGCTTCAGTTCGGCCTGATCGAGCGCATCGATCCGACGGCGATCGACCTGGCCGAGGGCGAGCTGACGGTCCGCTTCGAGACCGAGATCGACGGCCGCACCTTCGGCGGCGGCTTCGAGGACGGCGATCCCAATCAGAACGATTGCGACCAGACCGTCTATCCGATGCAGATCGTCGTCGCCTTCGATCCGAACGACAACGAGACGCTCGAGAAGCTGGAGATTTCCGGCTTCCCGGCCGGCGCGATCATCCTGGTCCGCGGCAGCGATCCCACCGATCCGGGGGTGACGGTCATCAACGTGCCGGTCGACGGCTTCGTTCTGGTGCTC
>JBOHKJ010000417.1:0-4334 GCA_050728975.1 Kiloniellales bacterium
CCGGGCATGCGCGTGCTCGATGTCGGCTGCGGTGTGGGCGACGTTTCCCTGCTGGCCGGCGATCTGGTGGGCTCGTCGGGACTGGTGCTCGGCGTCGACCGTTCGGCGGAGGCGATCGACGTGGCGGAGCGGCGCGCAGTGGTGTCCGGGCAATGCTATTGGGTGCGGTTCGCCGCAGCCGAGCTCGATGCCTTCACCACGGAGGAAAAGTTCGACGCGGTGGTCGGTCGCCTTGTTCTGCAGTACTTGCCCGATCCGGCTGCGACGCTGCGACGGCTGTGCGGTCATCTTCGTCCGGGCGGTGTCGTCGCCTTCCAGGAAATGGTAAATCCGCTGGCTCGGAGCGTTCCCGATGGCCCGCAGTTCCGCCAGTGTCGCAACTGGATCCTGGAGACATTCGAGCGCGCAGGCTCCGAGATCGATATGGGCGGCAAGTTGTTCGCTACGTTCGTCGCCGCGGGGCTGCCCGCGCCGCAAGCGATCGCGATGGGCCGCGTGGAAGGCGGGCCGCAATCACCGGTCTACGATTACGTCGCCGGAGTCTTGCGCAGCCTGCTCCCGATGGCCGCACGCCTCGGCGTCGCAAGCGCGGCCGAGGTCGAGATCGACAGCGTGGCGGAACGACTGCGCAAAGAAGCCATCGAGCGCAATGCCTGCATTATGCCGCAACCTATCATCGGCGCCTGGGCGCGCACGCCGGCCTAACTCAAGGTAATTTTGCAGACGATATCAGCGTCGTTTGCGCGCCGAGCCGCGCTGCCGGAATTGCAAGGGGCGCCGCTACCCGCCGCCGCCTACAGGAATCGAATGCCCGAATGGAGACCCGGCACGGCGGAGGCCTGCTCCCGAGCCGATCACTTGCCGGCGTTGCGTGACAGCCAGGCACGGAGCTGCGCGATCTCGCGCTCCTGAGCCGCGACGACGTCCTCGGCAAGCTTCCTGATCTCCGGGTCCTTGCCGTGCTCCAGCACCACGCGAGCCATGTCGATCGCGCCCTGGTGATGGGGAATCATGCCGCGCGCGAAATCGACGTCGGCGTTGCCGCTGTACGCCGTCGCGGCCATGTCCTCGTGCATCCTGTCCATCGCCTGCCTGTAGGCCTCGGCCACCGGGTCGTCGTCGTGCTCGCCGGCGCCGTGGGTCATCCCCGGCATGGCCTGCCCGTCATGACTGCCTCCGGCGTCCATCTGCACGAGCGCGGGCCCGACGACGCCTAGGACGGCGGCAAGTCCAAGCACGGCGGCGAAGCCAAGGGCGATCGTGGCGCTCTTCACGGTCATTTCAGCCTCCTTCCACGTCGGGCGGATGTTCGGCCTGTCGCTTGCCGGAACGGCGCATGGCCGTTTCGCCGCGCCTCGCCCGCCAGATCGTCGATGATCGGACAGTCCGGCCGGCTGTCGCCGTGGCAATGGCGGGCGAGATGCCCGAGCGTGGCGCGCAAGCCTTCGAGCTCGGCGATCTTGCGGTCGATCTCGGCGAGCTTGCTCTTGGCGATCGCCTTGACGTCCGCGCTCTTGCGCGCGCGGTCGCCGTAGAGCGAGAGGAGCTGGCGGCATTCCTTCACGGTGAAGCCGAGGCTGCGCGAGCGCTGCAGGAAGCGCAGCCTGTGGACGTCCGACAAGGAATAGTCGCGGTAGCCGTTCCCGGCCCGCTCAGGGCTCAGGAGGCCGATCTCCTCGTAGTAGCGGATGGTCTTGGGCGGGAGGCCCGAAGACTGGGCAGCGGTTCCGATGTTCATGGGCACTCTCTGGATTGGGAGGTTCCTCATAGATGGCGACGCTTCCAGCCGATGGAAGCTCCGGGTGCCCGCCCGTCAGCGGAGATCGAGGGAGCGAAGCCTGAGCGCATTCCCCACCACCGAGACCGACGAGAGGCTCATCGCAGCGGCCGCGATCATCGGCGACAGCAGCGTGCCGAAGACGGGATAGAGCACCCCCGCCGCGACCGGCACGCCGAGCGCGTTGTAGAAAAAGGCGAAGAAGAGGCTCTGCCAGATGTTGCGGATGGTCGCCGTCGCGAGCCGACGCGCACGGACGATGCCGTTGAGGTCGCCCTTCACCAGGGTGATGCCGGCGCTTTCCATGGCGACATCGGCGCCGGTTCCCATGGCGATGCCGACATCTGCCGCGGCGAGCGCGGGGGCGTCGTTGATCCCGTCGCCCGCCATCGCGACCTTGGCGCCGCCCGCGCGCAGCGCGTCGACCAGCGCCTTCTTGCTCTCCGGCAGCATGTCGGCGCGGACCTCGTCGATGCCGAGCTGCGCCGCCACGGCCTTCGCGGTCACCTCGTTGTCGCCGGTCGCCATGACGATCTTCAGGCCGCTCTCGTGGAGCGCGCGAATGGCCTCCGCCGTGGTCGGCTTGATCGGATCGGCCACTGCCACCAGCCCGGCGAGGCGGCCGGCGGCGGCGAGGAACATCGCCGTCTTGCCCTCGGCACGCAGCGCGTCGGCGCGCGCTTGCAGCGCTTCGATGCCCACGCCGAGATCGGCCATCATGGCCGGATTGCCGAGCGCGACCGCACGGCCGGAAACGGTTCCTGCCACACCCTTGCCGGTGACGGCTTCGAAGTCGAGCGCATTGTGCAGCGAGACGTTTCTTTCGCGCGCGCCCTCGACAATGGCATCGGCCAGCGGATGCTCGGAGCCGCGCTCCAGGCTGGCGGCAAGTGCCAGCAGCTCCTCCTCCTCGAAGCCGGGCGCCGCCGCCACGTCGGTCAGCTTCGGCCGGCCGGCCGTCAAGGTCCCGGTCTTGTCGACGATCAGCGTGTCGACCTTGGCGAAGCGCTCCAGAGCTTCAGCGTCCTTGATCAGCACGCCCGCTTGGGCGCCGCGGCCAGTTGCGGTCATGATCGACATCGGCGTCGCCAGCCCGAGCGCGCAGGGGCAGGCGATGATGAGGACCGCGACCGCCGAGACGATGGCGTAGACCATGCTCGGCGCGGGTCCGAAGACGGCCCAGGCGACGAAGGCCAGCAGCGCGACGATCACCACCGCCGGGACGAAGTAGCTCGAGACCTTGTCCGCCAGGCCCTGGATCGGCGCGCGGCTGCGCTGCGCCTTGGCGACCATCTCGACGATCTGCGACAGCAGCGTGTCGGCGCCGACTTTCTCGGCCTGCATGACCAGCGCGCCGTTCTTGTTGAGCGTGCCGCCGGTCACGCGGTCGCCGGCGGTCTTCTCGACCGGAAGCGGCTCGCCGGTGATCATGGATTCGTCGACCGACGAGCGGCCCTGGAGAACGACGCCGTCGACCGGAACGGCCTCGCCTGGCCGCACCCGCAGCTTGTCGCCCGCCAGCACCTCCTCGAGGGGAACGTCGACCTCGGCGCCGTGGGCGGCGATGCGGCGCGCGGTCTTGGGCGCAAGATCGAGCAGCGCGCGGATGGCGGAGCCGGTGCGTGCGCGCGCCCGCAGCTCCAGCACCTGGCCGAGGAAGACCAGCGCGACGATGACGGCCGCCGCCTCGAAATAGACCGGGACTACACCGCCGTGGCCGCGGAAAGCGTCCGGAAAGGCGCCCGGAAATAAGGTCGCGACGAGGCTGTAGGCGTAGGCCGCGCCGACGCCGAGCGAGATCAGCGTCCACATGTTGGGGCTGCGGTTCGCAATCGACTCCCAGCCGCGGCGGAAGAAGGGTAGTGCCGCCCACAGCACCACCGGCGTCGCCAGCGCCAGCTCGATCCAGACGGCGGTTCGCTCGCCGATCCAGCTTCTGACCGGCAGGCCGAGCATGGGGCTCATGGCGAGCAGCAGCGGCAGCGCCAAGGCCGCGCTCACCCAGAAGCGCCGGGTGAAGTCCACCAGCTCCGGGTTGGGACCCTCGTCGGCGGCCGGTACCCCCATCGGCTCCAGCGCCATGCCGCAGATGGGGCACGACCCGGGACGGTCGCGCACGATCTCGGGATGCATCGGGCAGGTGTAGAGCGTGCCCTTGGGCTGCGGCTCGGGTGCGGGCTTGCCGCCGAGGTATTTCCCGGGCGCCGCCTCGAACTTGGCCCGGCAGCCGTCCGAGCAGAAATAGAAGGTCCGTCCTTCGTGCTGCGCGACGTGTTTCGCCGTCGCCCGCTCGACCGTCATGCCGCAAACCGGATCGATCGCGACGGCGTCCGAGGCCGCCGGGCGAGTGTCCTGCCGGTGACGATGCTGTGTGTGGTCCTGCGCCATTGCCCCAAAGTGGGGCTTCCCGTCACTGGAAGGTCAAGGGGAAAGGCGCGGCGCTGGCTCAGGGCCGCAGCTTCTAGTGTGGTGGTTCGGAAGTTCTCTCTCTTGCCTGCCGCGAGTCCGTAAGAGAACTTCCGAACCGAACCACACTAGATTCATAGACTTGCTAGTG
>JBOHKJ010000418.1:0-3737 GCA_050728975.1 Kiloniellales bacterium
GCGACCGCCTGCGGCGCGGGTTGATCGCGCGTCGCGTTCTTTGACATTCGTGTGTTACCCCAATTGTTACCCCGGCGGCGGGAGTGAGTTTTAAAATCCGGTAAGTCATTGATTTTGTGGTGCCGCCGGAGTGAATTGAACACTCGACCCCACCCTTACCAAGGGTGTGCTCTACCTCTGAGCTACGGCGGCGCCGGGACCGGAGAACGGTCGTCGAGGCGGCCGCGAAAATGCCACCGGGGGCCGGATAAGGCAAGGGCGGCCCCGCTTAACCCGCCG
This sequence comes from Kiloniellales bacterium, assembly GCA_050728975.1. GTDB lineage: Bacteria > Pseudomonadota > Alphaproteobacteria > Kiloniellales > JBOHKJ01 > JBOHKJ01. Next base: position 280 of record JBOHKJ010000418.1, read on the forward strand.
CGCCGGCCGGCCAGCGACTCGGCACTGGCTCCGCTCCGGTTCCTTGACCCGCTCGAAGGGGGGGCTCACTCTCGCCGTTGCCATGAGCGAGAGACGCGCGAGCAAGGCTTCCAAGGACCCAGGCGAGAAGGACCGGGGCAACGAGAAAGGTGCGAGCAAGAAGGGACCCCGGCTATCCGAGGCCGGGGCGGCCGCCAAGGCGGCACGCGAGGCGCGGCAGGCAGCGGCGCTCCGCGCCAACCTCAGGAAGCGCAAGGCCCAGAACCGAGGCGGCGCGGGCAACGAAGGGGATCGATAGGCGGCCGGGCGGGGGCCTCTCCGGGGACCACCCGGGGCTGGGGCCCTTGAGCCTGACGCCTTAGCCGGTTAAAAGCGCCGCGGAATGGCCACCGCGGCGCCCTTTTGTTGCCGCCCCAGCCTGCCCACATAGGGCATGAACGTTTTTATGGCTTATTCCGGCCGGCCGGTCGAAGCGGTGGCTCCGCGCGGCTGTCCAGACAACGACAACAATCGAGAGTCGGCGATGGATCGGATCAAGGTGACAGGCGGCCGCCCGCTCACGGGCGAGATCGCCATCAGCGGCGCCAAGAACGCGGCGCTTCCGCTGATGACCGCCGCGTTGCTGACCGAGGAGACGCTCGCCCTCTCCAACCTGCCGCATCTCGCCGACATCACCACGCTCGCCAAGCTGCTGGCGCAGCACGGGACCGAGATCCATATGAACGGCGCCGCCAGAGGCGGCCACGGCGGCCGGGTGCTGGAGCTGACCGCGCGCCGGATTTCCTCGACGCTCGCGCCTTACGACTTGGTGCGCAAGATGCGGGCGAGCGTGCTGGTGCTGGGGCCGCTGCTGGCCCGCGAGGGCCACGCCGAGGTTTCGCTGCCCGGCGGCTGCGCGATCGGCACCCGTCCGGTCGATCTCCACCTTCACGGGCTGGAGCTGCTCGGTGCGGAGATCGAGCTTTCGGAAGGCTACATTCGTGCCCGCGCGCCCACGGGCCTCAAGGGCGCCGAGATCGTCTTCGCCAAGACTTCGGTCGGCGCCACCGAGAATCTCCTGATGGCGGCGACGCTCGCCGCAGGCGAGACGCGCCTCGTCAACGCGGCGCGCGAGCCCGAGGTGATCGACCTCGCCCATTGCCTGGTCAAGATGGGCGCCGAGATCGAGGGCATCGGCAGCGACACACTGACAGTGCGCGGCGTTGCGCGCCTCCATGGCGCCAGCCACAGCGTCGTCGCCGATCGCATCGAGGCCGGCACCTATGCCATGGCGGCTGCGATCACCGACGGCTCGGTCGACCTGGTCGGCGCCAAGGCCGGGCATCTGCGGGCGCTGATCGAGCTGCTGCACGAGGCCGGCGTGTCGGTGACCGAGACCAACCGCGGCCTGAAGGTGGAGCGCGCCAACGGACGGCTCGCCGGCGTCGATATGATGACCGAGCCCTTTCCGGGCTTCCCGACCGACCTCCAGGCCCAGTTCATGGCGGTCATGGCGACCGCCGAAGGCGCCTCGATGATCACCGAGTCGATCTTCGAGAACCGCTTCATGCATGTGCCGGAGCTCGCCCGCATGGGCGCCAGCATCAATGTGCATGGCGCCTCGGCGATGGTGCGCGGCCGGCCGCGCCTCAAGGGCGCCGAAGTCATGGCGACCGATCTGCGCGCCAGCGTCAGTCTGGTGCTGGCGGCGCTCGCCGCCGAGGGCGACACCGTGATCAACCGCGTCTATCACCTGGACCGCGGCTACGAGCACCTGGAGGAGAAGCTCGCCGCCTGCGGGGCGGCGATCGAACGACAGCACGAGACCTGAGCCATGCCTCAAGCCACCGACAAGCTGCTCAAGCTTCGCGCCCAGGACGAGGAGGATCTGGCGGTCATCTCGGCCTGTCTGCAGGACGCGTTGGTTCCGCTGTCGAATATCGCCTGGCTCAAGGGCGAGCAGCGCTTCGTCCTGGTCGCCAATCGCTTCCGCTGGGAATGCGGCTGCGGCGAGCCGCGAGAAGGGGCGCCGCCCAGCGGCGAGACGCCCAACAGCGAGAAGAGCCAGCCGGCGGCCGAGGTCGACGCGCGCTTCGTCGATAAGGGGGAGGAGCCGGAGATTCCCTACGAGCGGGTCAACTGCGGTCTCTGCTTCGAGGGCGTGAGGTCGGTCCGCAGCCGCAATCTCGACATCAAGCGCCGCGATCTCATTCTCAATCTGCTGGCGATCGAGCCCGAGGGCGAAGGCATCAACTTCTTCTTCTCCGGCGGCGGTGTCATCCGCGTCGAGGTCGATGGGATTTCCTGCCGGATCGAGGACATCTGCGAGCCCTGGCCGACCCGCTGGCGGCCCGATCATCCGCTCGACGACGAGACGGCGCAGCAGGGCAGCTAGCGCCCGCGCTTCCCCCGCAACGAGAAAGCGTGCGCCCATGCCCGCCAACGAACCGCTGTTGCTCGCGCTCCCGAAGGGGCGGATCGCCGAGGAGCTGCTGCCGCTGCTGGCGAAGCTCGGCCTCGAGCCCGAGCCGGCGTTTCGCGACGAGAACGTGCGCCAGCTGCGTTTCGCCACCAGCGATCCGGGTCTCGACCTCATCTCGGTGCGCTCCTTCGATGTCGCGACCTTCGTCGCCTTCGGCGCGGCCCAGCTCGGCGTTGCGGGCAACGACGTGCTGATGGAGTTCGACTACGCCGAGGTCTACGCCCCGGTCGATCTCGGAATCGGCCGCTGCCGCCTTGCGGTCGCCGAGCCGCGCGATCTCGTCGCCGGGGACGATCCGTCGCGCTGGAGTCACATCCGCGTCGCCACCAAGTATCCGACGGTGACGCGCCGCCACTTCGCCGCGCGCGGCGTCCAGGCCGAATGCATCAAGCTCAACGGCGCAATCGAGCTGGCGCCGGGCCTCGGCCTCTGCCGCCGCATCGTCGACCTGGTGTCGAGCGGCGCCACGCTGGCCGCCAACGACCTGGTCGAGGTCGAGACCATCGCCGAGGTCACCTCGCGGCTGATCGTCAACCGCGCCGCGCTCAAGACGCGCCATGCGCAGATCGCACCCTGGATCGAGCGGATCGCCGATGCCGCTTAGGCTCGATGCGCGCGCGCCCGATTTCGCGCAGGCCTTCGCCGGCCTCCTCGCGATCAAGCGCGAGACCGCGGCGAATGTCGGCGCGATCGTGGCGGCGATCATCGACGACGTGCGCCGGCGCGGCGACACGGCGGTGATCGAATACACGGAGCAATTCGACAAGCTCCGCCTCACGCCGGCGACCATGCGCGTCGCCGATGCCGAGATCGACGCGGCGGCAAGGGCCTGCGCCAAGGACACGGTCGCGGCCCTCAAGCTCGCGGCGAAGCGGATCGACGCTTATCACCGCCGCCAGCTGCCGAAGGATTTCAGTTATCGCGACCGCGAGGGCCTGCGGCTCGGCGCGCGCTGGACCCCGATCGCCGCGGCGGGCCTCTACGTGCCGGGCGGCAC
>JBOHKJ010000419.1:0-16971 GCA_050728975.1 Kiloniellales bacterium
CGATCAGAGGGACGATGTGGCTTTGGGTGGGCATCACCGGCAGTCCGGCCTCTTCCAGGCGATGCTTCACGGTGGCAGCCCGCTCCTGCAACTGCCGGCGTTCCTCGTCGCTCGTCATTAGGTGGCAGACGCTCGCCAGCGCTCCCGCCGCGATATGCGGAGGCAACGCAGTCGTGAAGATGAAGGCCGAGGCGTAGCTGCGCACGAAATCGACCAGCGCGGCCGATCCGGCGATGTAGCCGCCGAGACAGCCGAAGGCCTTGGCGAAGGTCCCTTCGATCACGTCGAGGCGGGCCGTCAGGCCGTCGCGCTCCGCGATACCGCCGCCGCGCGGCCCGTAGAGCCCGACCGCATGCACCTCGTCTAAGTAGGTGAGCGCACCGTGTCGCTCGGCCACGTCACACAGCTCGGCGATGGGCGCCACATCGCCGTCCATCGAGTAGACCGATTCGAAGGCGACCAGCTTCGCGTGCCCCGGCGCACAGGCCCGAAGCAGCCGCTCCAGATCGCTCGGATCGTTGTGCTTGAAGATGCGCTTCTCGGCCCTGCTGTGGCGGATGCCATCGATCATCGAGGCGTGATTGCGCTCGTCCGAGAAGACCACGCAGTCCGGAAGCCGGGCGGCAAGGGTGGAGAGGCTCGCCAGATTTGCCACGTAGGCGGAGGTAAAGACGAGCGCGGCCTGCTTGCCATGCAGCCCCGCCAGCTCGCGCTCGAGCAGCACATGCCAGTGGCTGGTGCCGGATATGTTGCGTGTCCCGCCGGCGCCGGCGCCGCAGCGCTCGATCGCTTCGCGCATCGCCGAAAGCACGGCGGGGTGCTGGCCCATGCCGAGGTAGTCGTTCGAGCACCAGACCGTGACCTCGCGCGGGCGGCCGGAGCCGCGCCACGTCGCCCGCGGAAAGGCGCCGACATGGCGCTCCAGGTCGGCAAAGACCCGATAGCGGCCCTCGGTCCTGAGACCGGCAAGCGCAGCCTGAAAATAACGCTCGTAATCCACGCGGCTGGCCCCTCCTCCCACCGTATCGCTTTTACGGGCACTGGCTTTGCGCGGAATTCCCTGTAGCGACAGCCTACTCTCTTTTGAATTAGAATAAAAGTATTTCCAGCCTATATGCTTATGATCCGGTATTTTAATGGAGGAGTTGCGCGGCATCCGGCGCCACAGCCGGACGGCTGCGCGGGCCGGACCAGGCTGGGAACAGCGATTTCGAGGGGGGCTTGGGCGGAGCTGCGGTGGGAAGGAACGGAGCAGGCACAGCTGGTCGACCGATGGCCGGGCGCCATGGCGGCTTTGGCCGCGCGGCGGTCGCGCTCCTCGGGATGGCCGCGCCGTTGTGGCTGGGGGCGCCGGCCGGTGCCGCGGACACTGTCACCCTCGGCGGCCCTTTCGAGCTTACCGACCAAAACGGCGTGACGCGCACGGCCGAGGATTTCTACGGCTCCTATCCGCTCATCTATTTCGGCTTCACGTACTGCCCCGATCTCTGCCCGACCACGCTGGCGAAGATGACGCAGGCGCTCGACAGCCTCGCCAAGCGCGCGCCCGACAAGGCAGCTCGGGTGGTGCCCTTGTTCATCACCGTGGATCCGCAGCGTGACACGGTCGCCGTGTTACGGGACTACGTTCCGAATTTTCATCCGCGCCTCGTCGGGCTGACGGGGACGCCGGAGCAGATCGGGCAGGTGGCCCGGAACTACGGCGTCTTCTACGCCCCGGTGCCGATGGGCGGCGGCAATTACCTGATGGATCATTCCGGCTTCATCCTGTTGATGGGTCCTGCAGGAGAGTACTTGACGCACTTCGAATCAGCTATCGACGCCGCCCAGCTCGCCGAGGCGCTGGAACGGCGGGTCGTGGAGTGACGCAACGCCTCCTGGGGTCGCGCTGAAAGGGGGTGTCGCTCGCAATAGAATTCCTCGGGACTGTTCTTTGGCTCCGGCGCTCTTCTTCCGCCACCGCCCGGCATCGGATCCTACTTTTCGTCGGGTCCCAGGATGTTTTCGAACTCGAGCATTCGACGCGACTTGATGACAGCCTGGGTACGACTATATACCTTCAGCTTGCGCAATATGGCCGACACGTGCGCCTTCACGGTCGTCTCGCCGACATTCAGATCGTAAGCGATCTGCTTGTTGAGCTTTCCCTCGCCCAGCATCTGCAGCACGCGGAACTGCTGGGGCGTCAGGCTGGCCAAGCGCTGAGCGAGATCGCTGTCGCGGCCCTCGCCTTCAGGCAGCTCGTCCTCGAGCTTGCGGTAGCTCTCCGGCAGAAAGACGCCGCCGGCCAAGGTTTCGTCGACGGCCTCCCTCAGCATGGATTTCGGCGCCGATTTCGGTATGAAGCCGACAACACCGTACCCCAGCGCCTCCGAAACGACACGCCGATCGTAGCTGCCCGAGATGATGACGATGGGCAGCTTGGGAAACTGCGTACGCAGCGTCAGAAGTCCGCTGAACCCGCTCGTCCCGGGGAGATTCAAATCGAGGAGGACGAGATCGATACTGGAATTCGCGGAGATCGCGTCGACGGTCTCTTCGATGTCGGATGCTTCAAGTACAGTTGCGGTGTCGAAAGCCTGCCGAACCGCATTGCTAAGCGCCTCCCGAAAGAGGGGATGGTCGTCGACGATCAGAATCTTGAGAGCTTTGACCATGAGCTGCTGTTCTTCGGTCGACGAGCCGTCATGCCGATTGCGGCACGACTATAAGCGGATACGGCAACCTGCGCACTACCGCTCTTCGCCAAAGAACACCTGCCGCCCGGCGCAACGCTCGCGCACTGCTTCGAGTCCGCGAACCCGGGGATCGATCTGAGCGTCTGATAGTAGCCGCTTGCCTCACCCCGCCGCATAAGACTTTGGTAGGAAAGGAAAGAGGTGATTGCGCGTTACTCCTCCGGACAAGTCGCTTGCGGCGGCGGCTGCACCGACGGCATGCTTTCCGGCCTCACATTGTAATGGAGAAGCCACTGCGTCTGGACCTTGTAAGCCTCTCGCTCTCGACCGATCCATGCGCTGCAATCGGACCTGTCGGCGAAGGCGTCAGCCGAATGCTGCAGGTAGTGGACTATCTCGTGAAGCAGAATGGCGCGTGCCACCAAATTGGCCCTCGGATCGAGCCGATCGTCCAGATAAACGATCGACCCGTAGGGATACCAGCCATAGACGTCGCAGGGCCTGTCGCAGGCGCGCCGCTCGAGCTGGGCGTGAGGCAGGAAGACAACCTCGGGAAGCGTCGCCGGCGGCGCGTATCCGGTAACGGATTGCGCGAAGACAAGGAGATCGGCGACGATCTCGCCGAGTCCTCTGCCAGCCACGGTACCTTTGCCTCCTTTGCCGACCTTACCCAGGCACCCGCACATCGACGAGCGAAGCCCCAGAGCGCGCCCGGCACCTTTCGTGCCGCCGCCTGGCGCGCTAGACTTGCGGACCGACAGGAAATGGCACTGCGAACGTGGGCGCGGACGGATCGCTATTCAAGCTGCGAGGCATGGCTATGTGGAGACTTGCGCTGGGTGTAGTGCTTTTGGGGTTGGCATTGCCGACAGGCGCGTCGGCTAATGACTATCCTACCGACGCGCGCGCCGATTATGTATTCGCATGCATGGCGAGCAATGGCGAAACGCGCCAAATCCTCAAGCAGTGCTCCTGCAGCATAGATGTCATCGCCAGTATCCTGCCCTATCGGCAGTACGTAGAGGCTGAGACGGTCATGAGCATGCGGCAAATCGGCGGCGAAAAAGGCGCGCTCTTTCGCTCCGGTCCGGATATGAACGCAGTCATCGCAGATCTCAAACGCGCCCAGGCCGAAGCTGAGATCCGCTGCTTCTGATCCGGATCATGCGCGTCCGGCACGACAATCGAAGTCAGGCGCGTCGGAAACAGCCGCCACGCCTCATTCAAAAACCGCGGACTCCACATTCTTGGCCAGATCGAGGCCCACTGCGCGCTCGAGACCGCGGGCACCGACGAAACGCGCATTGCGAATGTCCGCACCCTCGAAAACAGCGCCCGCTAGCTCGGCCCCTTCAAACCGCGCCCCCGCAGCTTTACTCCGCGTCAGGTTGGCGTCGGTCAGGTTCGCCCCGCTGAAATCGGCGAACTCGAGTACGCCGCTTGAGAGATCGGCGCCCTCCAAGTTGGCGCCAGTCAAGTCGGCCTTGACCAGAGAAACCCGCATCAGACCCATGGGCTGGTTCCTCATATCCGGCGCCATGATGGCGTCCTTCAGGTTGGCGCCACGAAGATCGGCCCGGTCGAGGTTGCCAATTAGGACAGCGCCCTCGAGGTTCGCTCTCCTCAAGTCCGCCTCGGCAAAGACCGTCGAGAAAGCGCTGACACCGGTGAGGTCGGCATCCACCAGCTTTGCGCCGCGCAGCACCGCGACGTCGAGGTTGGCGCCGGCAAGGCGTGCCGACGAGAGGTCTGCGTTTTGCATTTCGACGCCGTGGAGATTGGCCCCTTCCAATAGCGTGCTGTCGAAGCGTGCATCGCGGAAATTGCCGCGGCCGAAATCGACTTCAGAAAGGTCGAGGCCCGACAGGTCGCGCCCGGAAAGGTCCGGCTGACGTCCCTCGGCCATGGCCCGGGCGATTGCCTCCCGCACTTCGGTCGCCGTCATTTCGGTGCCTTGCGCAGCGGGGTCGGACAAGAACGAGGCAATCAGCAGAAGGGCCACCGCGGTCGAAAGACGGCAGCACCAACATCGACCGACAACGTCATTTGCCCGCCGCTGGGCCATCGAGAAGCCTTTCGATCGCGTTTCCGAACCGACGCTGCGGCACGAACCGCTTGCCGATCTTGCCAGACACAAGATTATCACGGGCTCGGCTCCGGGCAGAACGATCGAAGGAGCTCCACACGTGGCGCCGACATTGCACTTTCGTCGAAGTGCCGAGAGCTCAATCGGCGTGATAATCTGATTTCGCTCGACGATCGGCAACAGGCTTCGAGAGTCTCTAGAAAGCCAACGCTTCCGGGCCGTGCCGAGTTCTCGTGCGCCCGGACGGCAGGATGGCGTCGCGTCGTCTTGCCCAAGACCCACTAGCCGGCCTGTTTTCGTGGACAGCTGAAAAACCCGCCGGCTCAACACAGGGGAGGAATCAATGGCCCTCAAAGCTGTCGGCGGCTGCCGCTGTGACACCAACCCAGTACGATTTGAGTACAACGCCGTGCCGGCCGAAGTGCACTACTGTCTCTGCACCGACTGCACGGACACCTGCGGCGGTGCCCTGGCAATCATCTCGGTCGTGGGCCGAGACGCCTTCAAGATAACGCAAGGCGAGGACAAGATCCGGAATTACGATACGAAACCGACCTGTCACCGCCGCTTCTGCAAGGATTGCGGCTGTCACATGTTTCTCTATGTCGACGCCTTTCCGGACCATCTCCTCATACATGTGCCCACGCTCGATCGGGACTCCCAAGTTGGGAAGGACCCCGACCGCTGGGTCTTCACCAAGTCCAGGCACCCCCTGTTCCATATGCCCGACGACGGGCTGCCGAAGCACCCGGGCTGGGCCATGAGCGGCGAACCGGTGGCGGCCTAGTCGACCTGCCACGAGCCCGCATCCGGCTCGACTTGACGACGCCGTCGTTGGACGCCTGCAACGACGGTCCGCGACCTTGTGCAAAGGTCTAATTGTTCAGTGTCTGGCAGCTTCCTACGATGGCTGAGAAAAGCGTCGTGCTTTCGTGTCGCTCAAGGGAAGCTTAGGGAGGATCCCGATGAATAGACTCCTGATCTACGCGGGCGCTGCTCTCGCCGTATCTCTCTTCGGATCGGCGGCGACAGCGAACGACGAGCTTCTGAAGTTGGAGAAAGACCCCAACATCTGGGTCACGCAGACTGGCAACTATGCAAATCATCGCTATAGCACCCTCGATGAGATCAACAAAGACAACGTCGGCGACTTGACGGTCGCGTGGACTTTCTCGACCGGTGTCTTACGTGGGCACGAGGGCGGGCCGTTGGTCATCAACGACACGATGTATGTGCATACGCCATTTCCGAACACGGTTTACGCGCTCGACCTGAACAACGACGGCGCAATCAAATGGAAATACGAGCCGGTGCAAGACCCGGATACGATTCCGGTCATGTGCTGCGACACCGTCAACCGTGGTGTGGCGTACGGGGACGGCAAGATCATTCTGCACCAGGCCGACACGACGGTCGTGGCGCTCGATGCCGAGACTGGCGAGGAGGTTTGGAAGGTGGTCAACGGCGATCCGAAAATCGGCGAGACCGGCACCGCCGCGCCGATGATCGTCAAAGACAAAGTGATTATCGGCATCAGCGGCGCCGAGTTCGGCGTTCGTGGCCATCTCTCCGCTTACAATCTGGCCGACGGCAAGCTGGCTTGGCGCGCCTACTCGGTCGGCCCCGACGATGAAATGCTCGTCGATCCGGAGAAGACCACCAGCCTGGGCAAGCCAATCGGAAAGGACTCCAGCCTGTCGACCTGGGAAGGCGACCAGTGGAAGATCGGTGGCGGCACCACCTGGGGCTGGTTCTCCTACGATCCCGAGCTGGACCTGATTTACTACGGTACCGGCAATCCGAGCACCTGGAACCCGTCCCAGCGGCCCGGCGACAATCGCTGGTCTATGGCCATCTTTGCCCGCGACCCGGATGACGGCATGGCCAAGTGGGTCTATCAGATGACGCCACACGACGAGTGGGATTTCGACGGCGTCAACGAGATGATTCTGACCGAAGGCGAGATCGACGGTCAGGAACGCAAGCTGCTGGTGCATTTCGACCGTAACGGCTTCGCCTACACGATGGACCGAGAGACGGGCGAGCTGTTGGTGGCCGAGAAGTACGATCCGGTGGTCAACTGGGCGACCGAAGTCGACATGGAGACTGGCCGTCCGCAGGTCGTGGCGGAGTATTCGACCGAGCAAAACGGCGAAGACACGAACACGACGGGTATCTGCCCGGCGGCCTTGGGTACGAAGGACCAGCAGCCAGCGGCCTATTCGCCGGAAACCGGACTCTTCTACGTGCCGACCAATCACGTCTGCATGGACTACGAGCCCTTCCGCGTATCCTACACCGCGGGGCAGCCCTATGTCGGCGCCACACTGTCGATGTACCCGGCTCCCGGCGGCGATCACATGGGCAACTTCATAGCCTGGGATGCGATCAAGGGCGAAATCGTCTGGTCGGTCCCCGAGCGCTTTTCGGTGTGGTCCGGCGCGCTGGCGACAGCAGGCGACATTGTCTTCTACGGCACGCTCGAGGGTTACCTGAAGGCCGTCGATGCCACGACCGGAGAAGAGCTTTACAAGTTCAAGACTCCTTCCGGCATCATCGGCAACGTGACGACCTATATACACAACGGCAAGCAGCATATCGCCGTGCTGTCTGGCGTCGGCGGTTGGGCGGGCATCGGCCTCGCGGCTGGCCTGACCGAGCCCACCGAAGGCCTCGGCGCTGTCGGCGGTTACGCCGCCCTCAGCAACTACACCGCCCTCGGTGGCCAGCTGACCGTTTTCACGCTGCCCTGAGTATCATCCTGCCTTACCTCCCTGAGCCGGCATCACAACACCCTCGTGTTGTGATGCCGGTCATTTTTGACCCGCCCTCTGTGCCGTAGAGACGTAGGTCGAGATTTACCGGAGTTGCGATGCGATCCACCGCCCCCACCCTCATACTGTTGGTTTTCCTGACTGGCGCGGTCGCCCTCTCGTCTCCGGATACCGGCTGGGCACAGTCCGGCGAAACGGAGAAATCGGAAACCGGCAAATACTACGATGCCGAAGGCGATCCCACCTACCACGTCGCAGACGATGGAACGGTCGACTGGTACACATACAGTGGTTTTCGGCGATACCATTCGGAGTGCCACGTGTGCCATGGCCCCGACGGGTTGGGCAGTAGCTTCGCGCCTCCGCTGGTTCATTCGATGGAGCGAATGAGCTACACCGATTTTGCCGAGGTGGTCGTGAACGGACGGGAAAACGTGAACACGGCGAATCAGAGCAAGATGCCGGCCTTCGGCCTTAATCCGAACGTCATGTGCTACCTCGAAGACATCTTTATCTATCTCAAGGCGCGATCTGAAGGGGCCGTGGGGCGCGGACGGCCCGCGAAGAAGGAGGCCAAGAACGATGCTGCCAAGGCCGAGGAAGATTCCTGCATGGGCAGCTAACGCGGCCGCCCTCTTGTTGTCGCTGGTGGCTGCCGGAGGCGCCGGCACCTGGCCCATCGGCGCCGTCGGGCAGCAGTTGCCCGACCTTGTCGACAGGTCCGCGCTACGGGTTTGCGCGGATCCCGCCGATCTTCCCTTCTCCAACCAAGCGGGCGAAGGTTTCGAAAACAAGATCGCCGAGCTTTTGGCCGACAGGCTTGGCGTCCCCGTGCTCTACACCTGGTTCCCGCAGGTCACGGGATTCGTCCGCAACACGCTGCGGGCACACAGGTGCGACCTGATAATCGGTTACGCCCAGGGCGACGAGCTGGTTCAGAACACCAATCCTTACTACCGCTCCAGCTACGCCCTGGTTTACCGTCCGGGATCCGAGATCGACGGCGTCGAGAACCTTAGTGACAAGCGTTTGAAGGGCCGCAAGCTTGGCATCGTCGCAGGCACCCCACCAGCGACGACAATGGCCCGAGAGGGCCTGATGGCCACGTCGAAACCGTACCATCTCGTGGTGGATCGTCGCTTCACCTCGCCCGCCGAGACGATGATCGACGAGGTAGCATCCGGAGCGATCGACGGGGCTGTCCTATGGGGGCCCATGGCGGGCTACTACGCCAAGAACAACGGCGTTCCACTCAAGGTCGTGCCGCTGCTGAAAGAAACCGCCGGTCCGCGGACAGTCTATCGCATCACCATGGGAATCAGGCCGAACGAGCCGGAATGGAAGCATCAACTCAATCGATTGATCGAGGAGAATCAGTCGGCGATCAACGATATTTTGTTGGCCTATGGCGTGCCTCTGATCGACGAGCGGGGCCAGCTTTTCTCCCAGTGACCAAAGACGGCCACGTCGCGCCCCTTGCGTCTAGTCGAGGTGCGACATGATGTGGCGGGACAGTCCGAAGATCCGTTGCTCGAGGAGGACAGGCGATTCGCAAACGTAGGTCAAGGATTGCCGGCGCTCGTCGTAAACCCTGGTTTCCCAAGTGAGCTGCTCTTCCAGTGCCTGAAGTCGCTTCGGCGACGCGCCGGCGGCGGTGCGTACGGCGCGCAACTCCGAGAGCTCCGCAAGATTCGCTTTGATCTCTTTCGACAGACTTTCCTGTTTGCGGGCGTAGCGCTCTATGCCGGCCATGATCTCCCGGCGTTCGCGGTCGATCGTCTGCAGCAGGCCGACAAACAGCAGCGTCAGCTTCCTGTTCTTGTTGGGCCCCAATCCACCCGCATAGCGGTCGATCTCGATATAGGCATCCTCGAGGGCGCGGCGCCGCGCGGCCAGGCGAGGCACCAGGCGCGAAATCTCGGGATCGTCTTTCCACGACAAATCGTCCGATGCCACTTCCGGGCCGGCCCAGACCATGCCGATGGAAACCGTAGGCACCTTGCGCTGAACGCAAGGCCACTCCGGATCCTGCAGATCGCCGGCCGTCGCAGTGGACGGCGTGAGAAAGTCGAAAGCCGCGAGAAGAAAACCACCCGCAAGCAGCGCCGTCCGGTACCTCATTGTCCGCCTCCCGGACCGCCGCGACGGCCGATCAATCCCTTCGATGGGTTGTAGGCGAAGATGGCGCCGCCGAGGAAAAGAATCGTGCATCCTGCGACGACAGCCAGGGAGATCAGATCCACCTGCGCGTATAGCGCAAAGCGAATCAGCTCGACTGCATAGGTGAAGGGGTTCAACAGGCAAATCCGATAGAGCAGCGGGCTCGTCTCCGCCATCCGCCAGAGCGGATAGAGCGCCGAGGATGCGAAGAACATCGGGAAGATGACGAAGTTCATGATGCCGGCGAAGTTCTCGAGCTGCTTGACCAGGGAAGACAAGAGCATGCCGACCGCCCCCAGCATAAGTCCGGAAAGCACCAACGCCGGCAACACAGCCAGATAGCCGATCGGTGGCGGCTCGACGTCCCATAGCCAGGCAATGGCGAGGAAAGCGTAAACCTGGAGGAGTGACACGACGACACCGCCCAGCAGCTTCGCCGTCAGCAGAAACCATCGGGGAAAGGGACTTACCAAAAGCGTCCGCATACTGCCCGTCTCGCGATCATAGACCATCGACAAGGAGGTCTGCATGCCGTTGAACAGCTGGATCATGCCGACCAGGCCAGGCGCGATGTAGACCTCGTAAAGGACATAGGTTTCGTACGGCGGGACGATCGAGACGCCGAGCACCGACCTGAACCCGGCGGCGAAGATGAACAGCCATACCAGCGGCCTGACCAGCGCGGCAATGAATCGCTCGCGCTGGTGGAGAAACCGCAGACCCTCGCGCCAGACGATGCCCCAGAGGCATCGCAGGTAATGAATGACCCCGAAGGACGGCATCTCCGACGTGTGCGCGACCGCGGTCATGCCGCCCTCTCGGACTTTGCGCAGTTGGCCTCCTTAGTCAGCTTGGAAAAGGCGTCACGAATGCTGGCTGCACCGCTGCGCGCCTTGACCTCCTCGACCAGGTCGTCCGCCAAGACCTTGCCGCAATGTAGGACGACCACTCGATCCCCGGGCCCAACCTCGTCGATCAGATGCGTCGCCCAGAGGACAGTCAGCCCTTCGTCGCGGCATAGCCCGCGAACCCGGTCGAGAATGTCCTGGCGGGCATTGATGTCCAGTCCGACCGTCGGCTCGTCAAGCAGGAGCAACCTTGGACGATGGAGCAGCGCCCGGGCGATCTCCACCCTGCGCATCTGACCGCCGGAAAGGTTGCGCACCTTGTCGTGCGCTCGGTCCGTCAAGCCGATTCGCGCCAGCTCGGCTTCCGCACGTTCGCCGGCCGTCCGCCGCGAATAGCCGTGCAATGCGGCATGATAGGCCAGGTTCTGCGATACCGAGAGGTCCAGATCGAGCGTGCGTTGCTGGAAGACGACACCCATACCCCGTAGTGCGGGCATCGACTGGCGCCGGACCTCGTAGCCAAGAGCGCGGATCGATCCCGAGGTATTGTCGTAGAGTCGCGTGACGAGCGAGAAGAGCGTCGTCTTCCCGGCGCCGTTCAGGCCCAGCAATACGCAGAATCGCGCGGTCGGAATCGCGAAAGTCACCTTATCGAGAGCAAGTCTCTTGCCGAACGCATGACTGACGCCGCTGACCTCGAGCGCCATGGATCCCGGCGCGCCCGCCTCAAACACGGTCACCGGCGGCTCCTACCGGCTCTCGCCGACCTTGAGGATAACCAACCTCCGCCGAGGAAGCCCGCAGCTCTCCAAAGAGCGCAGTCAGGGGCAACACGGGCCGGGACATGTCTTCGGATCATCTTCGCTCCCGTCGCGCCGGTCGCTCTGCTCCACATAGTTTAGGCCCAGCCCGCCTCGAGATCAAAATTGCGCTGTTGCGGCCCCCTGACTGCCGCGACCGGGACCTTGATGACCGGCTTTATCCTCACTCGGCAGCGATCGCGACTCCCCACGGATAGCGGCCGACGCCGATCGACTTGACAACCTTCATGCGCTCGACGTCGATTACGGACACGTCGTTGCTGACGCCGTTGGTCGTGAAGAGAAGCTTCTCGTCCGGAGTCAGGGCCATCTGCCAAACCCTCTGGCCAACCAGAAGATACTCCTCGACCTCGAGAGTCTCCCCGTTGATGACCGCGACGCGATTCGACGGTCCCAGAGCGACGAAGATCTTCGAGCCGTCCTTCGTCGCCCGGAGCCCTACCGGTTGGATTGCCTCGGCACGGACGCCGGCGATCTCGAACCCGATCTTCTTGACGATCTCTCGCGTCTTTGGATCGATCAGCGCAACCGTGCCGCCGATCTCCGAGGTTACCCAGAGACGCGATCCGTCGCTGCTGAACTCGGCAAAGCGAGGTCGGCTGTCGACCAGAACATTATCGAAGATTTGGAAGGTCTCGGTATCGATGAAGTGCGCCATATTGGTCGTTTCGGAGGTGTTGACTAGCACCTTGCCGTCCGGGCTGATGCCCATACCTTCCGGTTCGACGCCGACCGGCACCTCCGCCAGGACCTTGTCGTTCACGATATCTATTACGGTCACGAGATTGTCGTCCTCGTTCGCCACGTAGAGCGGATTGCCCGAAGGATGCAGGACAAAGAGCTCAGGATCGGGGCCGGACGGCAGGGTCTTCACGATCGATCTAGTAGCAAGATCAACGACTTCCACGGTATCGTCGTCGCTTGCGCATACCAGGAGGTGCTTGCCGTCCTTGGTCAGGAGAATTCCGCGTGGACGTTGTCCAACCTCGATGGTGCCCACGACCTCCAGCGTATTGCTGTCGATTACGCTGATCGTGTTGTCCTTCTCATTGGAGACATAGACGCGGAAAGCCCGCGCTTCCGCCATAAGGACCAACGGCACCACCAACGACGCGACAGCGATGAAAGCAGGCCCGCGACGCATTTCATCCTCCCTTTCACGTGCCTTAGCTCCGCTAGTTTAAGCGGCACTGCGATTCTGGCTCGTCGAGCCCAAGCGTGTCCAAGAGCGAACCCTGATGCAGAAAACCTTCCTGCGGAGAAACCGAAACGAGAGCCGTCGGCCCGGCCAGCAGAATGGGCTGCCGAAGCTGCAAGTTCCAGGATCGGAAGGTCAGCTTCTGCCCTTTGAAGGCGGCAAACTCGAAGCCGTCGCTGCGGATGTACGCGTCGATCGCCTCGAAGGAGCTCGCGTTGGTTCTCGTGGCCGCCTCGCCCAGCACCCGGATCGCCGACCAGAGCTGATAGTCGAGCGCCGTCATCCGGCGGCCGAATTGGTCGGTAAACCGGTTTTGCAGCTGTACACCCCCCCATTGCTCTTGGGTCCAATGCCAGGACGTGGGCGTCAATCCCTGGGTCCCGGCAATGGGCCGCGGATCCCAGGTCCGATAGGCCAGATACTCGCCGAACTCGCCGATCTCGTCGGCGACGACGAGCACGTCGTAATCGACTCCTTGCGTGAAAATCGGAACCTCGGCCTGCGCCGTGCGGCGGGCGTCGGGACCGTATTCCCAACTTCGCTCGGCGACGATCCGGGCACCGAACTTGCGCGCCGAGCGCCGTACGGCTTCCGCAAAAAGAGCGTCGCGCTCCCGTTGGCCGACGACGAGGAACCAGTCGCGCCAGCGCTTCCAGACCAAGTATTGAGCCAGCCCGTCGGTCAACATCGACCGGCTGGGTAGAATATGAAAGAGGTTGCTTCTGCAGTCGGCGTCGCGTAGTCGATCATCCGGCGCGCCTACGTTGAACAGCAAGACATTCCGATCGCGAACGGCATCGGCCATCTTCAGGAGGGGAGCCGGTGGCACATTCAAAACGATGAATTGAAAGCCTTCCTCGACCAGGTCGCGAAAAGCCGCCAGCGAGTCGCCTTCGACAGAAATGGAGATCGACTTGAAGGAAAAAGCCTGATTGAGGAAACGTCCGGTGACGTTGTTGTCGGCAATGGCCAGCTCGCCGCCGGCGATACCCTCGTTCTCGGGCGGCAGCTCCAGATTGGAGAGACTTGGCGGTCGCTCGGAGAGCTGACTGAGATAGGCGATTCGAATCTCTTGTAGGGCCTGCGCCGCTACGGCCCCGGCAAGGCACGGACAAACCACGACCAGAAGAGCGATGACCCGCAATGCCGACCGCAAACGCCACCCCAGCCGCACGGCGCGGCGCCGAGCCGCTAGCGCCTGCCAACCGACGCGCAAAGTTCGGGGCGGCGTGCAAAAGAAGCCGGCATGGCGCAGCGCTCGCATCCCCGCGGACTCTTCAGCGGTCGATTGCAGCTTCTCCTCCTGACGTTGGCCATTCTAAAGCCTCAAGCACCACTTGGAATTGGGCTAAAGTCGAATGCAGGCTGCGCCTGCCGCCCATCTGCGGGTCAATGCCGGCGACGCTCTGGGCTTAGCTGGTTGGGCGATTAAACGCGTGAGAAACCAACCACTTAGGGATACAATGCCGTGGCATGATGGGCGATGTGGTCGCCGATGAAGGTGGCGATGAAGTAGTAGGAGTGGTCATAGCCGACCTGCATGCGCAACTCGAGCGGCTGGCGGGCCGCCTTGCAAGCCTCCCGAAGGAGCTCGGGCTTCAGCTGCTCATCGAGAAACTGATCGCTGCTGCCCTGGTCGACCAGAATGGTGCCATCGAAGCGCGCGCCCTCTTCAATCAGAGCGACCGCGTCGTGCCTCCTGGCCCGCTTGCTGCACGCGTCCTCGTCGCCGCCGAAATAGCCTTTGAAGGCCTTGCGCCCCCAGGGACACTGCGTCGGCGCGCAGATCGGCGAGAAGGCGGAGAGCGAGCGGTAGGTGCCCGGGTTGCGCAGCGCAATAGTCAAGGCGCCATGCCCGCCCATGGAGTGACCGAAAATGCCCTGGCGCCGCCGGTCGCCAGGAAATCGCCCGAAGACGACCGCGGGCAGCTCCTCCACGACGTAGCTGTACATGTTGAAGTTTCGGGCCCACGGCTCCTCGGTGGCGTCGAGGTAGAAGCCGGCGCCCTGTCCGAAGTCGTAGGCCTCGTCGTCGGGGACGCTGTGGCCGGCCGCGTCCACACCGCGTGGGCTGGTGTCGAGCACCACCAGCATCAAGCCGCGCTCGGCGGCAACGCGCTGCGCGCCGGCTTTGGTGGTGAAATTCTCCTCGGTACAGGTCAGCCCGGACAGCCACCAGAGAGTCGGCACCGCCCCGCGCGCCGCCTGGGGCGGCACAAAGACGGCAAAGCGCATGCCCGTGCCAGTCGTCTTGGAGCGGTGGCGATAGAAACCTGTGGTTCCGCCGAAGGTCTTGTATTCGCCTAGGGTCTCGACCATCGCCCGGCTAATACACCACGACGCTTCGGATAGACTCGCCCTTGTGCATCAGATCGAAGCCCTTGTTGATCTCCTCGAGCTTCAACCTGTGCGTAATGAGCGGATCGATCTGAATCTTTCCTTCCATGTACCAGTCGACGATCCTGGGCACGTCGGTGCGCCCCTTGGCGCCGCCGAAGGCCGTGCCGCGCCAGACCCGGCCTGTCACCAGCTGGAATGGGCGCGTCGAGATCTCTTGGCCGGCACCGGCCACGCCGATGATCGTGCTCTCGCCCCAGCCCTTGTGACAGCACTCCAGCGCCTGGCGCATGGTGTTGACGTTGCCAATACACTCGAAGGTGTGATCGGCGCCACCCTTGGTGAGGTCCACGAGATACGGCACCAGATCGCCCTTTACCTCCTTGGGGTTGACGAAGTGCGTCATGCCGAACTTCTCGGCCAGCGCCTTGCGCCTGGGATTGAGATCGACACCAACAATCATATCGGCCCCGACCATGCGAGCGCCTTGAATCACGTTGAGGCCAATGCCGCCGAGACCGAAGACGACCACGTTGTCGCCGGGCTTGACTTTGGCCGTGTTGATCACCGCGCCGATACCGGTGGTTACACCGCAGCCGATATAACAGACCTTGTCGAAGGGCGCATCCTCACGGATCTTGGCGACGGCAATCTCCGGCAACACCGTATAGTTGGAGAAAGTCGAGCTCCCCATGTAGTGGTGGATCTTCTTGTTGCCGAGCGAGAAGCGCGAGGTGCCATCCGGCATAACGCCCTGGCCTTGCGTGACCCGGATCGCCTGGCAGAGATTGGTCTTGCCAGAGGTGCAGTATTCGCACTGCCGGCATTCCGGCGTGTAGAGCGGGATTACGTGATCGCCCTTCTTGATGGACGTCACGCCTGGGCCGATGTCGACCGCGATGCCGGCCCCTTCGTGACCAAGGATCGCTGGGAAGAGGCCCTCCGGGTCGCCGCCCGAACGCGTGAATTCGTCGGTGTGGCAGATACCGGTCGCCTTGATCTCGACCATGACCTCCCATTCCTTGGGGCCGTCCAGCTTGACGGTCTCGATCGACAGAGGCTTGCCGGCCTCGAAAGCTACCGCAGCACGCGTTTCCATCGTTTGTCTCCTCCTATCCTCCCTAGCTACGCTACGATGGCCGCTTTGGAGAAATTGTTCAATCGAGCGGACGCCGCAGAAGCCCCTACCCTGCGCGGCCGACCTAGTGCGCGACCTTTGGGGTCGCCGTGGCTCCTTCTACCGGCTGTTGTGTCTTGGCGAAAGCGTAGCGCCGATAGACGGCCTTAGGGGCCGCGCCCGCTGACTCCGTCTCTGCCAGGGCGACGATCGATCGATGGTCTGCCGACAGCTCACAAGCCGGGTCGGTCCTGGCGGCATCGCCAGTCAAGGCAAAGGCCTGACATCGACAGCCACCCCAATCGATCTCGCGCCGATCGCAGGAACGGCAGGGCTCCGGCATCCAGTCGGTGCCGCGAAACCTCACAAAAGCCTCGGAGCTCTCCCAGATATCTCTGAGACTTCGCTCTCCGACCCTTTCGAAACGCAGGCTGGTGACCGACTCTGCCGCATGGCAAGGCAGTACCTTGCCGGCCGGCGAGATGTTCAGGAAGCGCCGGCCCCAGCCGCCCATGCAAGCCTTGGGGCGTCGCGCGTAGTAGTCGGGCACGACGTGATCGATCGTCAGCACGCCCTTCAGCCGCTTCCGCGCATCCTCGACAACTGCCACCGCCTCCTCCAGCTGCGCCCGCGTCGGCATCAAGGCGGCCCGGTTCCTGTACGCCCAGCCGTAGTACTGGACATGCGCGATCTCGATCCGCTGAGCGTCCAGCTCGACCGCGAGCTCGAGCATCCCCCGAAGGTTCCCGAGGTTCTGCCGATGGACTACGACGTTCACTGTCAAGGGCAGGTCGAGCTTGCGGACCAGCCGGGCGCATTCGAGCTTCTTCCCGAAGGCGTCCTTGTAGCCGCCGATCCGGTTGCAGCTCTCGGCAGCGCTGTCCTGAAAGCTTAGCTGCAGGTGATCCAATCCGGCTTCCGCCAGCCTGGCCAGGCGATCTTTGTGCAGCAG